>CAYGXB010000220.1:0-5595 GCA_964353605.1 uncultured Bacteriovoracaceae bacterium | reverse complement strand
AGTGCGCTGGCTGTCCACATCCCAGACGACGCCATCCCGTTGCGCCACAACACAGACTCCGGAGTCACGGGCAATGAGGTGCTCCATACCGGTGCCCACCATGGGCGGCTTCGGAAATAAAAGCGGCACGGCCTGTCGCTGCATGTTGGATCCCATGAGTGCCCGGTTCGCGTCGTCGTGCTCGAGGAAGGGAATAAGATTCGCCGAGACGGAGAAAAGCTGGTTGGTGGCCACATCCATGAGGGTCACCTGCTCCCGCAGCACTATCCCGTATTCACCGTTCTTGAGGCGGACCCTCACCATGTCGGCGATGATCCGGCCGTTCTTGTCCAGGGGTTCAGTAGCCTGCACAACGACCTGTTCCTCTTCCTCCATGGCGCTAAAGTATTTCATGACATCCGTAACCACGCCGTTCTGAACCAGGTAATAGGGGGTTTCGATGAAGCCGAACTCATTCACCCGTGCATAGGTGCTCAAGGAGACAATGAGACCGATATTCGGTCCCTCGGGCGTCTCGATGGGGCAGATGCGCCCGTAATGGGAGGGATGGACGTCGCGGACTTCGAAGACCGCCCGTTCTCTCGTTAAGCCGCCAGGACCGAGGGCGGAAAGCCGACGCTTGTGGGTGATGGCGGAGAGCGGATTGGTTTGGTCCATGAATTGGCTCAGCTGTCCCGAACCGAAGAACTCCCTGATCACAGCCGTGACCGGCTTCGGATTGATGAGGTTGTTCGGCATCATGGTCTCGACATCCTGAAGGCTCATACGCTCCTTGATGGCCCGCTCCATACGTACCAACCCGATACGGTACTGGTTCTCGAGGAGCTCACCTACCGAGCGCACGCGCCTGTTCGACAGGTGGTCAATATCATCGACCGATCTTCCGGACACGCCGTCTTTGAGCTCGAGAAGGTATTTCACGGTCAGAAGGATATCTTCCTTCCTGAGCACGGTATGATCGAGCGGGGCCACTTCATCGCTTATGCCCAGCTTGCGGTTGATCTTGAGCCTCCCGACCCTCGAGAGGTCATAGTAGGAGGGTTTGAAGAAGAGGTTGTCAAAGAAGTTGGTGGCGATCTCTAACGTGGGAGGGTTTGAGGGACGGAGTCTCCGGTATATCTCAATGATAGCCTCTTCAGCGGTATCCAGACGATCCAGAGCGAGCGTCTTGGAGAGTGAAGAGCTATATGCGATCTCATCAATCAAGAGGGTCTTGATCGTACGAATCCCTTCGGCTGCGATGCGAGCGAGGAGTTCGGCATCGAGCATGTCGTTTGCCTCTGCGATGATCTCACCGGTTTCCTGATTAACAATATCCTCGGCGAGGACACGTCCGAGAAGATCTTTCTCCTCAACCGCAATAGGTTCCAGCTCTTTACCATGGAGTTTCTTGACCGTAGCGGCAGTTATCTTTCTGCCTGTCTTGATTGCCGGTTCATGCGTGCCTTTCTCCTTGATATCATGGTCTGCTTTGAGACCGATGAGGTTCTCGATATCGATGTGTTTGAGGATTTTCTTCCCTTTCAGGGAAAACCGCTCTTTCAAGTAGTACGTGGTGAGGATTTGTTGATTAGAGAATCCAAGGGCTTTCATGAGTGTCGTGACTGGCATTTTGCGCCTGCGGTCTATTCTGAGATAGAGGATGCCCTTGGCGTCGAAATCGAGATCGATCCAAGAGCCGCGCGCCGGAATGATGCGGGCGGAATAGAGGACCTTCCCGCCCGTCTGGGCCCGGGTTGCGGTCTTGTCAAAGAAGATGCCCGGGGAGCGGTGCAACTGGCTGACGATTACCCGCTCGGTTCCGTTGATGATAAAGGTGGAGCCCGGGGTCATGAGGGGGATCTCGCCAAAATAGACTTCCTGCTCCTTGATGTCTCTGATGCTCTGAGTTTGGGTCTCCTCGTCCCGGTCGAAGACGACCAGCCTCACCTTGAGAGTGACCGGTGCCGCATAGGTGAGTCCTTTCTGCACGCACTCGTCAATATCGTACTTGGCCTCACCAAGCCGATATTCAACAAATTCGAGAGATGCATCCTCGTTGAAATCCTTTATCGGCAAGACGGATTTGAAGACTCCCTGGAGCCCGCTGTTCCTGCGCTTCTCGGGCGGGATGTCCTTCTGCAAAAAGGCGCTGTAAGACGACTTTGGCAGTTCGACCAGGTCGGGCATATCGATAAGGGTATGCCTTTTTGCAAAACTCCTCCGCCTCATGTCCGGATATGAAAGGATGTCTTTGGTCATGCTCACTTTGTCCTCTTTTTTTATCTTCACCATTCTTGGAAAAAGCGTTGGACACCGCCAGTTGTAGCGGTGTCCATGCAACATGCTTCTTTTGTCTTTCCGTTACTTTATCTCGACCGCGGCGCCGACATCTTCGAACTTCTTCTTAGCGTCCTCAGCCTCTTCCTTGGAGACCTTCTCCACGACCGGCTTCGGTGCGCCCTCGACGAGGTCCTTGGCCTCCTTCAGACCGAGGCTCGTGAGGGCCCGCACCACCTTAATTACCTGGATCTTCTGAGCACCGGCATCCTTCAGGATGACGTCGAACTGGGTCTTCTCCTCGGCCGGCTCTGCCTGGCCGACAGCCGCAACCGGACCAGCGGCAACGGCCATCGCCGGGGCTAAGGCGCTTACACCAAACTTCTCCTCGAGCTCCTTGACAAGGCTGGCAAGCTCGAGCACCGTCATATTCTCAATGAACTTAATGACATCTTCACGGGTAACACTCATTGTTTTCTCCTTCTCCTAATCCTTGATTCTTTTTCTCCTCAATAGCCTTGAGTACATACAGCAGTTGCCGCATGATAGCGGCACAGACCCCTACGAAGTTTGCGACCGGGGCGTTCATGCAACCGAGCAACCTGGCCAGGAGAACCCCCCTACCGGGCATGGTTGCAAGGTCCCTGATGTCCTGGAAGCTCAAAATCTGAACGCCAAGGACTCCTCCCTGGATCACGAGCTTCTCATTCTTCTTGGCGAAATCCACTAGAACCTTGGCCAGCGCTACCGGATCCTTTAACGCCATGGCGATGGCCGTAGGTCCCTGCAGCAAAGGTTCAAGTCCTGTGGCAGGCGTCCCTTCCACAGCTCTCTTGAGGAGGGTATTCTTTACTACCTGGTATTTGCCACCAACAACTTTGAGGCCTCCCCTGAGCTGAGAAATCTCTGCCACGGAAAGGCCCTTGTAATCAGTAACAAATACCGCCTGCGTTTCACCAAGTTCCGCTTTTAACCGTTCAATAAGTTCCGTTTTTTCCGTCCTGTTCAATAGCCACCTCACCCCCTTCTTTTCTTTCTCTCCTGATAAAGGATACCTGGGGGGTCACCCAGGTCTCGGCGGGAAATTAAGCCATTTTATGGCACCCGCTGTCTTTAACCAGGATTTTCACTTGATCAATGCTGAGGCCTCCGCCGGGTCAATTTTGACCCCGGGCCCCATGGTGCTCGATAGTGCCACGCTTTTGATATAAGCGCCCTTACTGGACGCGGGTTTCAGCTTCATCACCACCTCGAGCAATGCCTTGAGGTTGTCCAGGAGCTTTTCTTTGCCGAACGAGATTTTGCCGACACTGCAATGCACGATTCCCGTCTTGTCGACCTTGAACTCGATCCTTCCGGATTTCATTTCGTTTACCGTCTTGGCCACATCGAAGGTGACCGTACCCATCTTGGGGTTGGGCATCATGCCTCTCGGACCAAGGATCTTGCCGAGCTTCCCAACGAGCCCCATCATATCGGGCGTGGCGATGACCTTGTCGAACTCGAGCCAACCACCCTGGATCTTCTCGGCGAGATTCTCGGCTCCCACATAGTCCGCCTTGGCCTCGACAGCCTCCTTTTCCTTCTCGCCCTTTGCAAAGACCAGGACGCGCGTGATCTTGCCAGTACCATGGGGGAGGACCACCATGCCCCTCACCATCTGATCCGCATGCCGAGGATCCACGCCAAGCCGTAGGGCTATATCCGCGCTCTCATCAAACTTGGAATACTTGCAGTCGAGGACCAGCGAGAGCGCATCTTCAAAGGTATATCTCTTGATAGAGTCAACCTTCTGCCTGGCCTCGATATATTTCTTGCCCCTCTGTGCCATACCATTTATCTCCTTCAATCAACAATCTCTATACCCATGCTCCGTGCGGAACCTGCAACCGTCTTCATGGCGACTTCGATATCATCCGTGTTCAGATCCTTGAGTTTCTGCTGCGCAATCTCCCTTACCTGATTCTTGGTAACCTTACCCACCCGGTCTTGCCTGGGATTCGAAGCACCCTTTTCGACACCGCTCGCCTTCAAGAGCAGGGTCGATGCCGGCGGACTCT
Organism: uncultured Bacteriovoracaceae bacterium; assembly: GCA_964353605.1. Lineage (GTDB taxonomy): Bacteria > Desulfobacterota > Desulfomonilia > UBA1062 > UBA1062 > CAYGXB01. The sequence continues at coordinate 1,276 of CAYGXB010000220.1, read as the reverse complement.
TGGTAATGAAGTTGAAGGACCGGTCCTGATAGACCGTGATCTCCACCGGGATCAGGTACCCTTTAAGTTTTTCGGTTGCGGCATTAAACGCCTTGCAGAACTCCATGATGTTCACCCCGTGCTGCCCTAATGCCGGTCCAACCGGTGGAGAGGGTTTTGCCTCACCCGCAGGAATATGGATCTTTATTTTTGCCGTGATATTCTTCGCCATAGGTTACCCCTTAGAACTATTTCTTGGTTATTTGTTCAAAGTTGAGCTCAACCGGCGTGGATCTCCCGAAGATGCTTACCAGGACTCTGATCTTGCCCTTGTCGGGCTTGATATCGTCTACCACACCGCTGAAGTTTTGGAATGGACCTTCGGTAATGGAGATCTGATCACCGAGGGCGAAATCACACTTGAACTCTTTTCCTCCAAGCCCTTCCTCGATCTGGGCCTTGAGCTTCTCTACCTCCGCATTGGGGATAGTGGACGGTTCATTCCTCTCCCCCCCGACAAACCCGGTCACCTTGGGCGTTCCCCTCACAACATGCCACGTCTTGTCTGTCAACGCCATCTTCACGAGGATATAGCCGGGGAAGTATTTCCTGCTTCCGGTCTTCTTCTTCGCCTGCGGCGAGGCCGGCGGCTCGGATGGCATGGGGACGAGGATGTCGGAGAAATGTTCTTCGCATTTATACGCCTTGATGCGCTCTTCAAGGGACTTCTTGGCCTTATGCTCGAAGTTCGAATACGTATGCACGACATACCACTTGTGTTCCATCGCGAATTACCACCCCATGAAGAGCCTTACGAGCTGCGAAAGGCCAAGGTCAACCACCCACAGAAAGAGCGAAATGATGACACACAGCATCAGGACCGCGATCGTCCCGCTCGTGATTTCCTTGCGTCCCGTCCAGGTCACCTTTTTCAACTCGGCCCTGACTTCCTTCAGATAGCGCGTTATCTTTTCCATAAACCTTCCAATATGGCAGGCCAGGAGGGACTCGAACCCCCAACATCCGGATTTGGAGTCCGGCGCTCTACCAATTAGAGCTACTGGCCTGCACGCTTCATGAACTACTTCGTCTCTTTATGCACCGAGTGCGTCCGGCAGAAAGGACAGTACTTCTTCAGCTGCAACTTCTCCTGCTGCTTCTTCTTGTTGCGCGAGGTCGTGTAATTACGTCGCTTGCAGTCAGCACATGCCAGGATTACCAAGTCTCTCATGTCCATCCAACCTATTCTATCACCTTGACGATGACGCCCGCGCCGACGGTCCTGCCACCCTCTCGA
>CAYGXB010000219.1:0-5600 GCA_964353605.1 uncultured Bacteriovoracaceae bacterium | reverse complement strand
GGCGGGGACTTCCTGTGCGTTTTCGTCGAGGGAGCGCACATCATACCCGGGGGCGGCCTTGGTCGGCGATCCTGGTTTGACCGGTAAGGCCTCGATCCCCATGCAGTTGGCGGCGATCGCCCAGCCGGTCTCGGTCTGCCACCAATGGTCGATGACCGGGATATTGAGGAGTTTGCTCGCCCAGTGATATGTATCGGGGTCGAGCCGCTCACCAGCGAGGAAGAGGTATTTCAGGCAGGAGATATCATAGCGCTTGAAGTGTGCCCCCTGCGGATCCTCCTTCTTGATGGCGCGGAATGCTGTCGGCGCCGTAAAGAGCACCTTCACCTTGTGCTGGGAGATGACCCTCCAGAATGAACCGGGGTCAGGGGTGCCGACCGGCTTGCCTTCATACATAACCGTGGTGGCACCGATGAGGAGCGGGGCATAGACGATGTAGGAGTGGCCGACGACCCAGCCCACGTCAGAGGCCGCCCAGTACACATCTCCCGGTTCAATGCCGTAGATGGAGCGCATGGTCCATTTGAGGGCGACGGCATGCCCGCCATTGTCCCTGACCACCCCCTTCGGGATCCCGGTGGTCCCCGATGTATAAAGAATATAGAGGGGATCAGTCGCGTAAACGTTGACGCATCCAACTGGTTGAACGCCCTGCAGGGCATCATGCCAGTCCATGTCTCTGCTTGGATCAAGCTCCGCCTTGACCTGTGGTCTCGAAAAGATCACGCACCGCTGGGGCTTGTGGCTCGAGAGCTCAATGGCCTTGTCGAGCAGCGGCTTATAGGCAATGGGTCCTTTGGGTTCTATGCCGCAGGAGGCCGAGAGGATAAGCTTCGGGCAGGCATCCTCAATCCTGACGGCGAGTTCATGGGGGGCAAACCCGCCGAAGACCACGGAATGGATGGCGCCGATGCGGGCACAGGCGAGCATTGCGACAACCGTTTCAGGGATCATGGGCATGTAGATGATTACCCGATCACCCTTCTCAACGCCGAGCGATTTGAGTACTCCGGCAAATATGGAAACATCCGTGAGGAGGTCCTGATAGGTGATCTTCCGGATCGTGTTCGTCACCGGGCTGTCATAAATTATCGCCACCTGCTCCCCCCTGCCCTGCGCCACATGATAATCCAGGGCATTATAGCAGGTATTCAATATCCCTCCTGTAAACCATCGGTAGAAGGGGGCATTCGTTGCATCCAGGACCTTATTCCAGCGTCTTTCCCAGATGATGTCCTCTGCAATCTCCCCCCAGAAGCCGTCTGGATCGGTCAAGGAACGCCGGTAAGCCTCATCATACGATTTGTATTTCATACAACCTCCTCATAGTATGCTTGTATGTTTATATGATATACCACTCAAAGCTTTTCAAGTTAAAATTCATTTCCTGTCTTCAAAGAAATTCAAGCTGGTTAGGGAGCGCACCGAAAATGATTTATAGTGGGCTGACATAGGATTAAGAAATGGACGTCTATACAGCGCGGCAACCGATCTTCGACAGGAAGAAGGAAATCTTTGCATATGAGCTCCTCTTCCGGGGCGGCACCCCCAATTTCTTTCCCAATATCGACGGCGATTGCGCAACCTCGCGGGTTCTCTCAAGCACCTTCTTCACCACCGGCATCGAAAAGATCACGGGCGGGAAAAAGGCATTCGTCAATTTCACCCGGGACCTTCTGCTGAACGACATCCCACTCATGTTCCCCCCGGAAAAGACCATCATCGAGATCCTCGAGGATGTGGAACCCAAAGAGGATGTCCTCGAAATCTGCAGAAATCTTTCACGACAGGGATACTCGCTGGCCTTGGATGATTTCGTCTATCACCCCAAGCTCGATCCCCTCATCGAACTTGTGGATATTATCAAGGTGGATTTCAGGCTCAGCGGAAACAAGGATGTCAGGGAATATGTCAAGCTCTTTGTCCCGTGTGGCAAGAAGCTCCTGGCCGAGAAGGTGGAGACTTATGATGAGTTTCAGATGGCATGTGACATGGGATTCACCTACTTCCAGGGGTACTTCTTCAGCAAGCCCCAAGTGCTCGTCGAAAAGGACATTCCCAGCCTGAAAATGAATCTTCTCCAGATCATGACCGAATCGAACAAAGACGAGTTCTCCATCCAAGAGATCAAGAAGCTCATCACGCGTGACGTGGGCATCTCATTCAAACTCCTGCGATACATGAATTCTCCGTACTTCAGGAGACTGTGTGAGATATCATCCATCCAACATGCCATCGTTCTGTTGGGAGAGCTAGGGGTGAGGAGGTTCCTCTCCGTGATCATGATGTCCGAACTGATCCAAGACAAACCGGACGAGCTCCTCAAGAGTTCGATCATCAGGGCCCGGATGTGTGAACAGCTTGGCCTCCTGAACAAGCGGATACGGCCGAATCCGGCGATGCTCTTTACCCTCGGTCTCTTCTCCCTTATCGATGCCATCCTCGACGATTCCATGGAGAATATACTCGGGAAACTCCCCCTTTCCCGTACAATCAAATCCGCCCTCCTCGGGAAAACAAGCGATTTGAGCGAATACCTCCTCCTCACCGAGAGCTACGAGATGGGTCAATGGGATGCTGCGCTCCACAGGGCATCTGTGCTCGGCATAGACTCCCAGAATCTCCCCGCCATTTACCAGGATGCCATAGCTTGGGCGGATGCCCTTTATAGTATGGCTTAGTGGCACTGCACCGTCCATGCTGCGGGAGACCACCCTTGGTATGGCACGTTAAAGAAAAACAGATCCTTCACCGATCAGCTTATTTGTATGGATGTGTATCTCGCCAGGCAGCCGATATTTACCAAAAACGTAAAGATCTACGCCTATGAGCTCCTGTTCAGGGGGAGTATGTCCAACCTCTTCCCCGATATCGATGGCGACCATGCAACCTCCCGGCTGCTCTCGAGCACCTTCTTCACCACGGGCCTGGAAAAGGTCACGGGCGGCAAGCGGGCCTTCATCAACTTCACGCGTGAGCTCCTCCTGCGCAGGATCCCCCTCATCTTTCCCAGCAAAGTGACTACTGTGGAGATCCTAGAAACTATTGAACCGGATGAAAGGGCCATCGAGTGTATCAAGGAACTTACGGTTAATGGCTATTCCATTGCCCTGGATGATTTTGTGTATCACCCCAGGTTTGATCCTTTCATCCATCTAGCCGATATCATCAAAGTGGATTTCAGACTCAGCAGCAGAGAGGAGATCGAGGGCTATGCCCGCAGGTTCGAACCACTGGGGATCAAGCTCCTGGCTGAAAAGGTGGAGACCATCGACGAATTCCATGAGGCCATCGCCATGGGGTTCACCTATTTTCAGGGATACTTCTTCAGCAAACCCCAGGTCATGAGCGATAAGGACATCCCCAGCCTGAAGATGAACCTCATCCAGATTATGGTGGAGTCGAGCAGCGACGAGTTCAGGGTCCAGGAGATGAAGAAACTCATCGAACGCGATGTGGGTATTTCCTACAAGCTGCTCCGGTACATGAATTCCCCCTACTTCAGGCGTATGAACGAGATCTCTTCCATCAAGCAGGCCATCGTCATGCTGGGGGAGAAAGGGATCCGGCAGTTCCTTTCCGTGATCATCCTCGCCGAGCTGAGCTCGGATAAGCCGGATGAACTCATCAAGAACTCCATCGTCAGGGCGAAGGTTTGCGAAGGCCTCGGGCGCTTGGGAACAAGCAAGACCGATCCTTCCGTACTCTTTACCCTTGGTCTCTTCTCCCTCATCGACGCCATCTTAGATTCCAGTATGGAGAACGTCTTGAAGAAACTGCCTCTCGCGGAGAAAATCAAGGCCGCCTTGCTGAAAAGAGAGGGCGAATTCGCCGATTACCTCAGGCTGGCCGTATGCTATGAAATGGGGGAATGGGACATGGCCTCGAAAATCGCCTCATCGCTCGGGATCATGGAAGAAAAACTGCCCGCATGCTATCTCGACGCCGTCGGTTGGGCGGACGCCTTCTCCACCAGCTAGATCAAACCCTCACTGTAAGGAATCCGCGCAGGATGTCTTTTCAAAAAAGGAATGCAATGTTCGCGGGAGGTCATGGTAATCGACTGCGCTCGCCTGATCCTTGAGATCCACAGAATTGTAGGTGTGCCAGTACAGGATGGTGCTCGCGCTGTTCTCTTCCTTGTGGGCAAAGTCCATCACCGCGGCGAAGGTCTTTCCCGTATAAGTCGGTTCGAGTTTTATTCCTGTGCGTTCGTGCATAATTTTGATCGCCTGCAAACCTCCCGGTGTAGGGTGGCCATATCCGTCGCCGAAGTAATCGCCGATGATCCGCTGGGTGCCGATCACGTGATTTGGGATCCGATCCGAACCCTTTTTAAGCACGGCAAGGGTTTGCTTCATGAGCGTTCTGACCGTACCAGGGGTGCAGGCTTCAAAGGGCCCCAAGTGGGATGCGGCAACCCTGACGCCGATCACCTGCGTCGGGAGCCCTGCCAGGAGCATACCGAGGGAAAGTCCAGCCATAGTCCCATTCGATCCGAGTGGACAGATGATGTAATCAGGGGTGGGCATCTGTCCTTGTCGGATCTGTTCCCGCAGTTCGAACGCCGCATTCACAAAGCCCAAGGTCCCGACCGGGGAAGAACCTCCGGCGAAGAGGAAATAAGCACCCGGATGTTTGAGCCGCTGGAGTATGAAAAAGTGGACCACGGTCCAGGGCAGAGTTCTGGTATGGATCATAGTGCTGCCATACTGGTGAAAGAGGAGCATATTCTGTTGTACAAAGGCGGTGACCGGCTGGTAAAAAAGGAGCAGGGTGCAGGCGATACCGAGTTGCCTGCAGAAAATGGCTGTGGCAAGGCCATGATTCGTCCCGATACCGCCGAAGGTTATGACATGCCTCTTCTTCTTCCGCACCACATCGCCCAGTACGAACTCCAGCTTGCGCACTTTGTTGCCGCCGTATATATTCGAGCTCTTATCGTCGCGCTTTATCCAGAGATTGTCCAGGCCGATATGGTCGAGCCTTTCCACCGGGGTGGGAAAGCTACCCAGGGGAATCCAGGCAAGCTTGACCTTGAGATCCGGGAATGCCTCAAAGAGAACCGGGTTACTCATACCAGTCGCTCCTCCCCCGAATAGAATTCAGATCGATGCCTCGCTTCTGTAAATAACCCCTCCTCACCTCATAGTAAGCTATGCCCGACACAAGAAAGAGGATGAAGAGGAATGTCTTAACAGGGCTTTTCAGGTCGATGAGGATGATGAGGCTGAAGAACGCCACCATGAGGAATCCGACCGCCGGGCAGAACCAGAGCCAGAAACCCTTAAGCTTGAACAGTGAGCGGGCATACTCCTCCGGGTAGAGTGCCGGCAATTTTATCGAAGCCAAGAGTACGGGAACGAAAATGATCATTCCTCCCAGTGCCGCATAGGAAGCGAGGGTTTGGAGTTCGAACCCTATGAGGACTCCCAAGAGGGAGAAAAGCCAGATAAGGGTCAAGAGTATGTGGGCGGTGCCAAACCTGGTATTGATCCTTCCCATCCACTGCGGGAGAATCCCATCGGCAATGATGATGAGGAGCGACTTCGTGCCGACGATGAATAGGGCGTTCAAGGTGGTCAGGATTGCCAGGATAG
>CAYGXB010000218.1:0-5612 GCA_964353605.1 uncultured Bacteriovoracaceae bacterium | reverse complement strand
CAAGGCGGATGACTGCAAGTCGAGTGTCAGGAATGCGCCTGTAATCGAGGATTATCTGTGCCCTCACTGCCGGGAGCACTATGAGGAGATGCTCGGTGCGCTCACTGTCCTCGCTGTACCCTATGCGAGGAACCCTAGACTGGTCCGAGGGCTCGATTACTATACGAAAACAACGTTCGAGATATCTGTCGCAGGCCTTGGCTCTCAGAATGCCATTGCCGGAGGTGGGAGGTATGATGGCCTCATGGCCACCCTCGGCGGCCCGGATGTGCCCGGGGTCGGGTTTGCTTTCGGACTCGAGCGGGTGATCATGCTTCTCCCGGAGATCGCGGAGCCATCCAAGGGATGCTTTGTCGTTGTCTTGGGCGATTCAGCCAAGAAGCATGCGCTAACGCTGTTGACTGAGATCAGGCGGGCCGGGATAACGGCCGATGCCATGCTGGAAAAAAGCTTCAAGGTGCAGATGAGGCATGCAGGAAAATCAGGATATCCATTCTGCGCCATCCTGGGAGAGGATGAGCTTGCCAAATCTATCGTGACGCTCAAGGATCTGCAAACCGGAGAACAGACTCCGGTAGGAAGGGATCGGTGCATAGGAAAAATAAAGGAATTACTTGGACAAGGAGCATAACGTGACTTCAGGGATAGCTAGTTTCATAAGGACACACTATTGCGGGGATGTGAGTAGGGACGACTGCGAAACCAAAGTAACACTCATGGGCTGGATACAGCGAAGACGCGATCTCGGAGGCCTGATATTCGTTGACGTTAGAGATCGCAGCGGCGTATGCCAAGTAGTCTTCAATCCCGAGACCTACCCAATGGCGCATGCCATTGGCCATACACTCAAGCCCGAGTACTGCATTGCGGTCGAGGGTGAGCTGGTCTTACGGCCCAAGGAGATGCAGAATCCGGCTATGAATACCGGCGAGGTCGAGCTCATAGCGCACAAGGTTTTTATCCTCAACGAAGCAAAGACCCCTCCCTTCGTCATCGAGGACGGCGTCGAAGTGAGCGAGTCCTTGAAGCTCAAGTACCGTTATCTTGATCTCAGACGGCCGAGCCTCCAGAACAATCTCATGCTCCGGCACAAGGCCGCCATGGCGGCCCGGCGGTACCTCGACGGGGCTGGCTTCGTGGATGTTGAGACCCCGGTCCTCACAAAGAGCACGCCGGAGGGGGCACGGGATTATCTTGTGCCCAGCAGGATATTCTCAGGTAAATTCTATGCACTGCCCCAATCACCCCAGCTCTTCAAGCAGATCCTCATGATTGCAGGGTTCGACCGGTACTACCAGATTGTGAAGTGCTTTAGGGACGAGGACTTGCGGGCCGACCGTCAGCCCGAATTCACCCAGATCGATATGGAGATGTCCTTTGTCGGCATGGACGATATTCTCACGATCAGTGAAGGGCTCATCGCTGCGATCTTCGAGGAAACTCTCGGCACCGTTTTGCCGAGGCCACTGCCGAGAATGACCTATGCTAAAGCCATGGCCTCCTATGGCACCGATCGGCCTGACACGAGGTTCGGCATGATCCTCAATGACGTTTCGGACATCGCCAAAGACACCGGCTTCAAGGTGTTTACAAACGTTCTTGCCGACGGTGGCGTGGTCAAGGCCATGCCGATAAAGGGGGCACAGGCCCTGTCGCGGAAGGACTTCGATGACCTCGGGGGCTATGTGTCGGATTATGGTGCCAAGGGCCTCATTTGGGCGCGCTTGACCGATGACGGCTGGCAGTCCAGCCTCACCAAGTTCTTGAGCGAAGACCAGCGCTCAGCCATAGAGCAGCGACTCGCTCTAGCCAAGGGTGATGTGGCCGTCTTCATCGCCGACAAGGCGGACGTGGTCAATGCCAGCCTCTCTGCCTTGCGATTGCTCCTCGCCCGGCGGCTTGGCATCATCCCGGAGCATGCATTCAGTGCGCTATGGGTGATCGGTTTCCCCCTCCTCGAATGGAGCGAGGAAGATAAACGGCTGGTCTCGGTCCACCATCCCTTTACCGCACCCGTTGAAAAAGACATCCCGCTTCTGGACTCGGAACCCCACAAGGCACGGGCTCAGGCCTATGACATGGTTATCAACGGCAGCGAGATCGGGGGAGGCAGCGTCCGTATCCATCGGAGGGAGCTTCAGCAGAAGGTGTTTAAGGTCCTTGGGCTGACCGAGGATGAAGCACGGCTCAAGTTCGGGTTCCTCCTCGATGCGCTCGAGTACGGCGCCCCGCCGCACGGTGGCATAGCCTTCGGTTTCGACCGCCTCGTGATGCTCTTAACCGGCGCATCGTCACTCCGCGATGTCATCGCCTTCCCGAAGACACAGAAGGCCTATTGTTCCATGACGGATGCTCCTTCAGCCGTGGATGAAACACAGCTTGAAGAATTGGGTTTGAAGGTGATACAGTAAAGGGTATGAAACGCCTTCTAACGCTTATGCTCATCGTGCTGGTGGCAACAGGCTGTGCCGGGCTCAGATCCGGCACCAAGAAGGATGCAATGCAGCCGCTTGCGCAGACGCAAAGACCGGAGGAGGTCAAGCTCAACGCAGGGCTGGAATGCCTGAAGACAGGCATTGAAGCGAGAACTTTTGGCAAGGACCGGGAGGCCGTGGAGGCTTTCGGCCATGCCATGCGATACTTAACTGAGATAGATGAAGAGGACAGGAGCATGCTCAGGGATGCGGCCGAAGATCTCCGGAGGATCATCGTCATTGCGGGCTTTGAGTATGCACCCAAGGAGTCCATGGAGCTCCTGGTGGTGTATCTCGAGATGCAGAATGCCTATGCGGACCATGCGAGCGACGAATTGAAACGGTTGAAGACCATGTTCGAAAGCAGGTCTGACCAGGCCAAGGAAGCCACTGCCATGGCGAAGCAGAAACGACTGGAGGCCCTGGGGCAGGAGGTTGCGGTCAAGAAGGAGGAGATCAAGAAACAGGCCGAACCCGACGTCCTTCAGGTATATCCGAGCATCTATATCGTGAAGAAGGGGGATACCCTACCGAGCATCGCTGCCAGATATGAGGTCTATAACGACTCATTCATGTGGCCGCTCATCTACAAGGCGAACCGGGACCAGATCAAGGACCCGAAGGTTCTCTACACGGGTCAGGACCTGAAGATTCCACGTGACATGTCCATGGATGATATCATCCAGGCGCGGAGGGAGGCAGGGGCCCCCGAACCTGAGAAGATTCCGAAAGATGCAGTATTGCCGAGGAGGACGAAATAGCATGGCACGCTGGGATGAAAAGAAGAAGATCTTCTATTACACCGGGGGCAAAAATTTCGAGACGGGCATCCATGAGCGGGAGGATGGGAACTATTACCGTTCCATCTTCAATTATGACGAGGTCCCGAAGATCGACTTTGACATGCGCATTATCCCGATCCAGCCTGCGGATGAGATCTGGATCACCGATACCACCTTCCGGGACGGCCAGCAGTCCATGACCCCGTTTTCTGTCAAGCAGATCGAGACCCTCTTCGATTTCCTCCACCGTATCGGCGGCAAGAACGGCCTTATTCGGGCCAGCGAATTCTTCCTCTATACCAAGAAGGACAAGGTCGCTGTCGAGACCTGTCTGAGCAAGGGGTACGAGTATCCCAGGGTGACCGCATGGATCCGTGCGCACAAGGATGACCTGAAGCTTCTCAAGGAGATCGGCGTCAATGAGACAGGCATCCTCACCTCGGTCTCCGACTACCACATCTTCTTGAAGATGAATATGAACCGGCGCAAGGCGCTTGATGAATACCTCGGCATCGTCAAGGACGCCCTCTCCATGGACATCATCCCCCGCTGCCATTTCGAGGATGTGACGCGGGCCGACATCTACGGCTTCTGCATACCATTCGCACGGGAATTGATGAAGCTCAGGGAGGACTCGGGGATCGCTGTCAAGATCAGACTCTGCGATACTCTGGGTTATGGGGTGAACATCCCGGGGGTTGCGTTGCCGCGGTCGGTGGACAAGCTGGTCAGGACATTCATCGACGATGCAGGCGTCCCGGGCGAACTCCTCGAATGGCACGGGCACAACGATTTCCACAAAGGCCTTGTGAACGCTACGACCGCCTGGATGTATGGGTGCAGCGGGGTCAATTGCGCTATCCTCGGCTTTGGCGAGCGGACCGGAAATACCCCGATCGAGGCCATGGTCTTCGAATTCCTCCAGATCCGTGGCCACGAAGAAAGTATCGACACCAGGGCCATCACTGAGATGGCCAACTACGTGAACTCCGAGATGAATTATACCATACCACCCAATTTCCCCTTCGTCGGCGAGAACTTCAATGTGACCCGCGCCGGCATCCATGCCGACGGACTGGTCAAGAACGAGGAGATCTACAACATATTCAATACGGACAAGATCCTCGGCCGGCCTATTTCCATAGCCATAACGGACAAGTCGGGCAAGTCTGGGCTGGCCCATTGGATCAACACCCACTACAAGCTCACCGGCCCTGATACGATCGATAAAAAGCATCCTGGCATTGCCCGCATGTACCAGATCATCGTCAATGAGTACGAGGATGGCCGGATGACCGCCATGTCGGACGAGGAACTCGACAAGCTCGCCAAGCGTTTCATACCGCAGCTCTTCCTCTCCGGGTTCGATCTCATAAAGTACGAGGCCAGGGAATACGCAAGCCAGCTCATCGAAAAGCTCCTTACCCATCCTGATATGCGCAGCATGAAACCTGCCAAACAGGAGGCCGTCTTGAGTGAGTTCATTGCAGAGTATCCCTTCATCCAGTTCGCTTACGTGACCGACATGAAGGGTATCAAGATCACCAAGAATATCACCCAGCCAGAGTATCGGGGTCATTTCATGCACAAGATGAAGGAACACGAGGACTGTTCCGACCGGGAGTGGTTCCGGAATACCGTGGAGGATGGCAAGCTCCATGTGAGCGGCATCATCGCCTCCCGCATCACTGGGGCTCTCATCATCACCGTCTCTGCCCCGATCGTGAATGAAAATGACGATATGAACGGCGTCCTCGGCCTCGATATCCGCTTCGAGGACGTGGTCAAGGCTATCCAGACCCTGTATGAGGCGCATGGCATGGGTATGAGCACGCGGGACCTGCATAAATACCAGGCCCTCATGTGGGAAGAATTGCACAAGCAAGTATAAGCCCAGGCAACACGGACAAATCCTGAGCGAAGAGAACGGGGCAAAGGGCGAAGGGGAATAGCGGAGGGTTGACCCTCGCATGGCAAAAAGAGATATTGGAGCACAATGCATCGCGCCCTGATTTTTTACCATGTGGAGAAGATACATGGAGAGAGTGCTCGGAACGAAAATCGCGTATAGGGATGGAATGCTGATCGTTCCGGACGATCCCATCATCCCCTTCATTGAGGGTGATGGCGTGGGACCTGATATATGGAAGGCCGCACAGGCTGTCATGGACACCGCGGTGGAAAAGGCCTACTTCGGGAAGAAGCATATCTCCTGGCTTGAGGTCTATGCAGGCGAGAAGGCCTATGCGCAATACGGGACCTATCTTCCGGATACGACCTTGGAGGCTTTGCGGGAACATATCGTCGGCATCAAAGGCCCCCTGACCACGCCGATAGGTGGAGGGATCAGAAGTTT
>CAYGXB010000217.1:304-5631 GCA_964353605.1 uncultured Bacteriovoracaceae bacterium | reverse complement strand
GAGACAGCCGACCCAGAAAAAGAACATACATCCTATACATATCATTCCCTTAAGCATACTTCTCTCCCGTGATACTCTCGATGATCCCAGGAATGTATTCTGTCGGGGCCTTGGGAAGGATACCGATAAACCAGTCATTCCCGATGGCGTTTAGAGTGCCCATGATCGTGATGGCGGTGAGATCCATGTCGAACCTCTGGCCGTCCGTGTTCGCCTGGGAGAGGATCTTCTTCAGTGTTTCTATGTTCGCTATGTGCGTTTCCAGGGCTCGCGTTATGATCTGGGGCGTAATCTCGGGTATAGGGGTGCAGAAGAGTTCCATGAGGAGGCGCTGGATCTCGGGGTGTTTCTCCACCCAGGAAAGCTTGTACTCTATGAAGCTGTGCAGCTTCTCCTGCCAGGTATTTTTTGTCGCCAGGAGTTCGCGCTGTTCCTTCATGAACTCCTCGATTCCCCGCAGGATCACCTCGGCAAAGAGCCCCTGCTTGTTCGGGAAGACCTGGTAGATGGTGCCCATGCCGAACTCCGCCTCGGCGGCGATATGCGCCATGGTAGCGTTGAAATACCCCTCGCGCGCGAATATCCGTAAGGCAGCCTCTAGGATAGCCTCCCGGCGGAACTCCCGCTCGCGTTCCTTCCTTCTTACGTGATTAGAATTTCCGTTCAAAGATAGAATCATAATTCAGCTTTAGAATAAATATTCAGATTTGTCAAGCGGTTTTTCCCCATACAACCTTCCTTCTATTACACTATTTCCCAAAGGACATCGGCTTGAGGTTCAGGTCCACCGTATCCACGACAATGTCCTCAGCAAGCGCATCCATAATAATGGTTCTTTCTAATGGGAGAAACGGGGACTTCCTGAATTTCAGGCCAATTCCCACTTCTTTACAGAAGGGCAGATCATACTCTACCAGCCCTTGAGCCTCACCCTTCCAATTAAATGCATCCATCTGTGTGATGTTTTTCTCGGCGAGATCATTGAATTCGATCTCGAGGGGCATTGCAGTTGACCCTTTAGGAACGATGGACGGCTCAGACGGATTCCCGCTCTTCTGAACTCCACCGCCGATGAGCGATTCATGGATCACGCACAATAAGGAAACTTCTTCGAAGAAATCAAGGGTATCTCCAATGAACCCGGTGAAGGCGATTCTCGGACGGAAGGAGATGTGGGAGATGAGGTGATTCTGGGGTGCCGTAAACGTAAAAGCCAGCCCATCGTCCCAAGTCAACTGAGTATCATCTGCTTTGTACTCAATGCCATTTTCAGTCACAATGGCTATGTTTGCCGTCTCAGGATTCTGCAACCGGGAACTGGTAATATCCATAAAAGATACTGGCAGGCCATTGACGCCGGTTGATGTGACCACACATGCGAGGTACGTCGGAGTATTCCATGCATCCTTGTTGTATGCATGGGCAACCATCTTGCTGAGGTCCCTCTGCGTCGTGAGATCGCCGTGTATTGCCAGGCACCCGCCTGTAGAGAACCCCTCCTGGGTCGCGTATCCGACGATACCCACCTTCTCGAATATTTCATTCAGCGCATTCGCCACCACATCCGGGATCTGTTTGATCTCGGCAGGCAAAAAGAGTGGGTAGAGCTTGTTGAAGAGGAGCGTGTAGTTGTCAGTCCCCTTGTTTAACGAGAGCACAATCCTGTTCCTTTCCCACTTCGCCTGCATGTCCATGTCGATCGTGAGTTTGGCGAGAAGCTGTACCGAATTCCCGTTCTTGTCTACTTCCTGTATCTCGAGATAGGTATCCCGCATATGGAGGGTGCCGAGGTTTTTGCCCGTGCTGTCTAGTTCAAGGATGGGAGGGGTTTTGATGATAAGATGGATATTCAGCGGGGGATAGATCCCACCGTTGGCATCCATCAACCATTTCCAGATATCGATGTCGCTACCTGTAAGACCCAACCCGCCTTTTAATTGCTCGATGTATGCCCCGAGATCTTGTATGGGGATGTCGCTCTTTTCCCCGGTGAGGTACACGGCAAGAATCTGATTGACGAAGTCGTCGCTGAAGGCGATGGTAGAGTTCGTTCCCTTGAGACTCATATCGGGGTTCCCATTATTCCCTGGCGTGGCATAGGTCATTTTTATCGTACTCGTGGTAAATCTGTTATCTGCTATCAAATTTATCTCATCATTCGTTAGGATTAAGTCATGTATGGCGTATGTTTGCGTTTGATCGCTTTTTACTATCTGCTTTATCAGGGCATCTAATACCTTCATGCCGAGGTTTATGCGGATGGGATTGCTCATGTCGATATGGAATATGGCCTGGAAAAATGCTTGGATAAAGTCAAGAACACTCCCGATAAGGGTAAAGAACGGTGTATCCAAATTGCCGGCGCCGCCATCTGCATATTCAAAATGTATCGTAGCCGAGGTTGTCAGCACGGCATAATACCCGCTCTCCTGAGTGGAGTCTTTGATGAGACTGATGACGAAACCATCTTTGATGTCCACGTTTTTTGCCCGCATGTTGACATAGTTCCGTCCTTTCTGCCGAAGGGAACGATTATTGGAGTATTCGATCACGAGATTTTTTATCCTGATGTCGGGAATGATATTATATTGATTGGGATTCCCCTCCACTCTGTAGTTCATGACTTGTATGCCTTGGAGCAAGAAGGCGCGAGGAGAAATATCGAGGAAGGTGATTTGGGGATCCTCGGGTTCGGCTATAGGCGGTAATGTCCATTGGATCCGGGGAAGGTAAGGGGCGAGGTTCTGGCCGTCGATGCTGGAAAGGGCCATGGCAATGGCGTTTTTAATAAAGTCATTGTTTCCATGCACATAGATGGCATTCTTCAGATATACCCCGATAGGATTCGGCTCTCCGTCCTGGAGGATAACCCCCGATCTTTCTCCGACGACGTAGTGCTTGACATCCACTACAGCGACCACGATGGGGAAGTAGATCTTCCTGAAATTATCGTTCGTTACCGGGATGCTCTTGCTGAATTTGATCTTATCGCCTTCGTACTGTATAGTATCGCCTTTGCCCTCGTCCACGAGCTCCCAGTTGACGTAAATGCGAGCGATTTCGATATATTTGTTCCCGACTTTGGGCGGTTCGATCTCACCTTCTACGACCAAGCGCCAGTTCTTCTCCGCGAGCTCCTTGGAGGTTATGATGGCTGTTGCCGATGGATTAGTGATCTTGATCACGGCAGGTGTGTAATCGGCTATACCGACCGGGAACTCGCCGAGCGAGGTGATGGATTGCGCTTGGGTCTCTAGGTTGATGGTATTGGAGGCATCGCCGCCGGAACCATTCGAGCACGCGGACACGATAAGGCAAAAAAAGAGGCCAAATAAAAATCCAAATATCTTAATGTTGTTCATTTCATGCTCCGACTTGAATATCATACGCAACTTGGATGCCAAAAGTATAAAATGATAACCTCTTGTATTTTAAGGGCTTCGTTTTTATGCTGTGGTATTTCTCCCCATGAGAAGAAAAATATTTCTCTTCGCATGGGAAATTATTTTCATGACCTCATTCCAGGGTGTGGAATACCAACCCCGTCGGTATTTTCGGGTAAAAGAAGGTTGATTTCTGCGGCATCCGCAAACCCGCCTCGGCGATCTCCATGACCTCCTGGATAGAGCTCGGGTTGAGCAGGAACGCGACATGGGCCTTCTCCTTCTCCACCATATCGAGTGCCTCGCTGGCATTGCTTATGAACTCGATGCGCTTGACCGTCATGCTGGAGTCGATCCCTAGGATGGGTTCCAGCACGCAGGCATGGAGGATCATGACATCCAGCTTCTTGAGGAGCGGGTGGATCTCGCCGGGCATGTATTTATGCAGGGCCTTGTCATCGAAGATCCGCAGGAGATAATACCTTGGTATTCCGCTCACCCGTAAGCCGATATGGCCCTTCCCGCCCTTGCGGAGAGCGTCGAGGAACACCTTGCGGTTGTCATAGGGGATCATGTTGAAGATCTCCTTGACCCGATACTCGATATCGACGAGACCGACACCCATGCTGTCTATGACGACCCTGTGGGTGGGGAGAATGGTGAGGCCCTCGTCCATGTTGCAGAGGTACAGCATGGTATAGTCGAAAGACTGATTCCCGTCCATCTTACCGGACAGCGCTCGTTGCCGGTCCCGGTATGCCTTTGAGGTCTCGTAGCGGTGATGACCATCGGCTATGAGGATCTTTTTTTCGATCATCATATTAGAAATCTGTTCAATCTGTGCTGGATCGTCGATCTTCCAGAACTTTTGCTGACCCTCCGGGGCGGTGATATCCCAGAGTGGATCGGACAATACTGGTCTGACTTGGCTCTCGACAATCTTATCCTTATCAGAATAGATACCGAAGACGCAGCTGAAATTGGCCTTGACCTCGTTCATGAGCCGCAGGCGGTCGACCTTCGGCCCTTTGTGCGTGTATTCGTGGGGCATAATGTCAGCCTTTTCACCTTCATCCATCCGCACTGAGGCGATGATACCTTTCCTCGTATAGGTCTTGTCCCCGATGGTATAGGTGTGTTCATGGTAATACATGGAGGGAATCTTCTCTTCGATGAGGACACCCTCATCCAGCCACTGCTTGAAAAAGTTCCGCGCCCTCGTGTAGCGATTGTCCCCCCGCGTGTCCTTGGGGAACTGCTTCCCGAGTACCAGCCTTATTGCATTGTAAGGGTCCTTCTTATAGTATTGATCCACCTGCAGTAGGGAGATGACATCATATGGCGGGCATAAGGCGTTTGTGATGGTGACCGTCTCTGTGTTGTACCTGATCCCTTGAAATGCCCGAATCCTCGGCATCGTGCTACTCCTTCTAAAAAGCAACTAGACTTTATACTACGAGTGCTAGAACAAATTCAACAGCTTTTTGGATTATGGGGCTTCTTTTTTATGAAGGAGGGAAGGCCTTCGAACCCCTCACTGAGAACTTTGAAGGGCCTGCCGTAACCGCGGTACCTTATATCTGCCAACCATAATCACCCTGGTCCTCGCGGGGCATTTGCCTCGGGCCATCCCTGGAACGCGTCTTTCAGGAGTGCTCTCGGCGCATCCAATTGTGCAACCCTGTATAATTGGGGTGTGTGATATTAAGGGCCGCGCAAGCGATGCATTATAGGAGATGAAAAAACTCCCTGTACATATGAGAAGTTTGATGGTAAAAAACACGTTTGATGCAACCTGGGAGACGGGCAAATGGCAGTTGCTGGTATGATAACGATCGATAAAGCGTTGTGCAAGGCCTGTGAACTCTGCATCTCCGTATGCCCTGACAAGGCCATACAATTATCTGAGGGCATCAATTACAAGGGATATCACCCTGCGGAGTT
>CAYGXB010000217.1:0-294 GCA_964353605.1 uncultured Bacteriovoracaceae bacterium | reverse complement strand
ACGAGAGGTGCAGAGGATGCGCCCTTTGTGCGCTTGTATGCCCAGAGGTGGCCATCGAGGTTTACCGTGAATGATAGGGTCTTGATGAAGGGCACGGATGCACTTGCGGAGGCCGCTATACAGGCCGGTTGCAGATGTTATTTCGGATATCCGATCACGCCGCAGAACGAGATCCCCGAATACATGTCGTGGAGAATGGCCGAAGTAGGAGGTGTCTTTCTCCAGGGAGAGCGCGAGATAGCCTCTATCAATATGGTGCACGGGGCTGCCGCAACCGGGGTCAGGGTGATGACA
>CAYGXB010000216.1:0-5698 GCA_964353605.1 uncultured Bacteriovoracaceae bacterium | reverse complement strand
ACTCCGGGCATGAAAGAATCATTCATGATAATAAGCTTGCGCTCGACTGACTTTGATGAGGTCAGGACTACAGGCCCGAAACTGCCGTCAGGATTTGACTTTGTGCGTGTGTACTCATAGTCGAAAACAGCAATAGGATGATAGGACTCGCGGATGTTCTTCACCAAGGCGTCTTTCTGCTCCTGAGTGTAAAGTGAATGATAATACGGAGCCCACGGGTGTTCTTTGCCTTCGGGATCAAAGAAGTGCCACGCCCAGTTCATTTTATAGGGCCGCATGTCGGAAAATCCCAGAATCCTCATCGCCCTCACAGCCATACCCTGCATCGCCTTAGTCTGATCTGGAGTATGTTTTGTCCAGTCGCGGTTGCGCACAACCATTGTCTCGCCAACTCCGCAGGGGACATCTTTAATCAGGAATGGCCTGAAATGGCAGATAGCATCGTCATACCATTCATTGATTGGCTCGATTGAAAAAAGGGGCCCATACAGACAGGGGTAATGCCAGTTGACGGTTTCAGGGTTATAACCCATAAACCTCAGATAGAAAGAATCTCCGTCCCAGTTCACCGGCCTTGGCGAGGTTGACACACCATCCGGGCGTTTTATAGTGTCAGCATACTTTGCAGGATATTGAAGTTTGTTGATCTGGTTTAATGACATATCGAAAATATAAAGAAACATCTCGTTTTCAAGCGACCACATGACAATCGAGGGGTGGTTGCGCTGCGCCTTAACATAGGCGTTAATCCAGTTCATACTGTTTTGCAGATACTGCGCGTTCCAGTGCAGAGGCGGGGTGATGTCAAGACGCGCAAAGACCGGAGATTCGCAAATGATTAAAATACCCATCTCATCAGCCATGTCGTATATGCATTCTTCGGGTGGCGCCTGATGAAAGCGGATTGTATTCACGTTCAAATCTTTTATACGCTGCAATGTTTGCCTGGCGTTATCACAGGAAAAGTATTTCATCGCCCAGTATCTCGAGCGTGAGGCCTGATCATCCACATTTTCACCAATCAGGTTCATACGCATACCGTTAAGCATAAAGCAGCCGTCTTCAATCCATACCTCACGGAAACCGAAACGGTCATCGCGCATGTCCAGGGGGGCGCCAGCTTCATCTATAATGAGCGTTCTAAGCACGTAAAGATGCGGGTTAACCGGTGACCACAGGACAGGGTTGTCCCATTTTTCGACAATGACAGCCTTTGTGCTGCTTTTAGCAGGAATAGTAACTTTGTAAGGCGCCGTCTGCATGGAAACTGAAGCATCGTTATCCAATGCGCGGCTCATTATCCAAACGCTTGCAGGTGTATCAAGTGTGTTGACAAGGGTATGCTCAATGGTCAGGTCATTTCTCTTCACCGAGGGGACAATGAATGTATCACGAATATAAACTGCCGGTAATAGTTCCATAGTTACTCCGCGGTAAAGCCCGGTAATATCAGTCATGCTGTAATACCCTGACGGCCAGAGAGAACGCCCATCACGCCCCATAATCGCCGAACCGTCGGTAAGCTCTACCCTGAGTCTGTTCATGCCTTTAACAACGGCTTTTGAAACATCGAATGTTGCTTTCAGGTAAGGCCCTATATGCGAACCGATATACTGATCATTTAAATAAACATCAGCTTTGTGGTTTATGGATTCAAATGAAATCCTGGTAACGGCTTGCGGATCAAGAATATCAATATCACGCAGGTATGTCCCCCGGTGAATCGTCTTTTTATCCCAGTTATTGCCCTCAGTCATGTCGAGCGTTTCATCAGCCGTTCCGGCAAGATACTCAGGAAAACTTTCATATTCAGGCCATACTGCAATCGCCTCCCAGAAACCTGGGACCTTGACTTCACGCGGGGGATAGCCTTCAGGGATAAATATCCATGTACCGTTGAGGCTTACTGATGTCCTGAGCTCTTTGTCAGGCTCAGTCCATGCAGGAACACTTGAGGAATCAATGATTTTTGATTCAATATTGACAGGATCGTTTGCTGTGTCAGGAGAAAATCCCGCATCAGAGCATGATAAAAACATCATGACCGAAACAGTAAGATTGATTAAAAAGAAAATCCTCACTCGAATTGATCTCAGTTTCTTCATGCCTGCAGCCTCTAATGCTTTATTTATAATAATAATAATCTTGAGACTGGATATGTCAAGATCGGCGCCAGGTAAAAAAAGCAGGTCTTTGGCGACCTGCGAAATGAGGAGGTTCTCTGGGGAATGATACTTGTAGAACCTGCATAACTCGTTAGAAATGTTCCCCCCTATGCCCCCCCCCAAGGTACTGACCAAGCCCTATCCTTAAGACAGGGATAGGGTAGAGGACATTTCTCATGAGTTCTACAAGAGGACATTTCTCAAGAGCTTTGACAAATTCCCTAAAGGGTATTGACAAATGTGGAATTTAAGTTATTATAATAATGTTCCAAATTATCAATTGTGAAATATAATTATAATGGCTCCATTAAATACTATGAGAAAACGATATGAGGATAATCTTTCCTGCATTCTTTATTAATTATACCCTATCCATTATAGTCAAGACAGGTTCCGAATCCTTAAGAGGCATCTGTTATTCTCTGGTTCAAAATAAAGAGGGGAGACAGCTATGACAGTAAAGAACGTCATCGTCCATTCTGGGATATCCAAGACAAACGGCATTTCGGTAATCCACCAAGAAAGCACCCAGGAAGATGATCGCGCAGCAATCAAAAAGAGCCTTCAGGGTGTAGGGCTTGAACATCTCCTGGAAGTTTATGAAAAGCGAGCGGTCGAGGTCCTGGCCGAGCTCGGCTATCCAAAGACCATTGAGGCACTTTGGCAGCTTGAGCTCGAAGACCTCCCGGACAGGGTGCTGGAAATCCGGTCCTTCCTTTCCCGTATGAAGCATGTTCATACACATATTCTTTATATCAAGGATTACCTGAAGCGGCTCGAGAGCGATGACCCTGCAATTGCCGCGCATGCGGATGCACTTCTGAAGGCCGCTAAAAGTGCGGCATGGAGTGCATTTCAGGCAGCATCGGCCGCTTCACGGGCGGAGATCCAACCGTATGAAGTTGACATTATACTAGAGCCCAAGATGAAGTCAGCTCGCAAGCGAGGGGGAGAAGCTAAGGCAGTAGCACAAAGCAAGAAGCCGGCCGGAAAGTATGGAGAATGGCAGAGGCAGCCGAAAGAGATATAGGGTGGAGATCACGCAATGACGGCTGAATCTGTAGCCGTTATTGTCCGCAGGGAGGCTTTGAAAAAAAGGCCTGAAAGGTTGCTCCCTCAGAAACGTCATGCAGCATATCAAAAGACCGAACTGAAACCATAAAAATCTGGCAGATGCTCTCCACATGATATTTAATCAAGGATTATCCTCCACGCACGGAGGATAGACGATGACTCTCGGAAAAGCGCGCGTTCGGAGTGGGCTCAGTCAGCAGATCACGGGTTCATATCTTTCAAATTGACAATCCCATCTCCTATTTTGTCATTCTAAAACGGGCTGTTGCCTAAAGCCGTTAACCCTTAAAATACAAAAATCAAGATTCTTCACTTCGTTCAGAATGACAACCAAAAACAATGTCTTAAGATGTCGCCCTGAGCGCAGCGAAGGGTCTCTTGCATCAAATCTTTGGAGAAAGGCGTTTGAGCAACAGCCCGAAAAAATCTGACCACGTTATTCGTTATCCTTTCGCTTTCGCGTCCAGTGCCGCTTTGATCTCCTTGAGCCGCTTGCCGTGCAGGGGATAGAAATACAGCGCCAGGATGGCTAAGAGGAAGCCGATGATAGGCGGGATGGTCAGGAAGAGACGGAAGCCCAGGTCCACACTCGCGGGCTGGACCTCGAGCAGGGTATCGTATCCGAAGGCCGGCATCATCAGGCCGAAGACAGCGGAGACGAGCATGCTGCTCAAGGTGATAACAAATCCGCTCATGCCGAAGTACATGCCGGCGCGCTGGTGGCCGATCTTGACTTCGTCCTCGTCCACCACCTCGGCGATGATGACGTCGCCGATCAGGACCAGGCCGGAAAGGCCGATGCCCATGAGGACAGCGGAGAGGATGGCGAATGCCAGCGAGGTGCCCAACCCCAGCGGGATGACGCCGATGATCATCACCAGATTGGAAAGCATGAGCGTGATGCGCGAATCGGTGCGGTTGGCGATAAGCTGCCGCCACGGGTAGAGCATCAATGCCGCGACTACGAAGGCGATGCCGAAGACCATCGAGGTCATACCTTCGTTTACCTTGAGGCTGTACTTCATGTAGAACATCATGCCGGTCAGCAGGATGCCTGTCCCGAAGAAGCGCATGGCCTGTGCGGTAGCGGCGGTGACGAAACTGCGGTTGAAGAAGGTGGCTTTCAGGGCCGGGATGAACGGCACGTAGGTCTTTTCCTGGGAGCCTTTGGTCTCGAACAACGCCGGGATGCCGGCGTAGATGGTGATGACCGCGACGATACCAAGGATGACGGCCATCCACGACCAACCGATCAGCTTGGAGAGCACGGGCGGCAGGGCCACGCCGATCACCAGCGCGATGGTCTGGAAGATGTTCATTTTGGCGGCCACATCGGTCCGCTCGCGGTAGTTATCGAACATCTCCGGCAGGAGGCCGTAGTAGCCGGTTGCCATGGCGGTGTAAAGGGCCTCCCACATGACGATGACGACGCCGAAGTAAATGAGCAGGGCCATTGGGTTCGTCTTGCCGTCATAGGGCGCGGTAAAGAGCAGGACGAAGGTAACGACATAGGGCAGCCCGGTGAACATGATGTACGGTTTGCGCCGTCCCCAGCGCGACTTCGTGCGGTCGGAGAAATACCCGATGACGGGGTTGTTGGCGGCGTTGTAGATGGTATAGATTATCCAAAACGTGGCGTACCAGGTCGCCGGCAGGTTCATCACGTCCACGATGTAGAAGGCAATGATGCCGTTGACGGCCTCCACCGGTATACAAACACCCGTGCCAATCAGCGAATATAAAAATCTGGTCTTGAAACTGGTCTTGAACTTTACATCGATCGTATCATCCATATGCGCGGCCCCATGTGCGTTCTGTCAATTCACCCGCAAACTTTTCCCTCAGAACTGCATATTTCCAGGTTGTTTGAGGGAAGTCCATAGCATATAAACTATTCATGCATACCCTTGCCCATCGTCAAAGTCAAGATCCTTTGCCTTGCTCAGAAAGGACTGGCCCCCCTGTGAAACAGCGTGGGTAGGATTTTACGACCTGCAGTCGGAGGCACTCCATTGCAGATTGTTAGGCTGCATGCTATGATAATGGCATGGGTTTGACCCCGGAAATGATCGAACCACTTCCCAAAGCAACGGGCGTTTACCTCATGCGGGACGCTCACGGGCACATCATCTATGTCGGCAAGGGGCTCGATATCCGCTCGCGGGTGCGGGCCTATCTGGGCCAGGATATGCGACCCTCCGTCAGGCATATCCAGGCGCGGACCGCGCAGGTGGACTTCGTCCTGACATCCAATGAGAAGGAGGCCCTGCTCCTGGAGAATCAGCTCATCAAGGCCCACAGGCCGCGCTACAATATCTTCCTCAGGGACGACAAGACCTATGTGAGCATCAAGGTCACGACCAGCCAGGAGTGGCCGGGGATCTATGTCACCAGGCGCATCCGCAAGGACGGTTCCCGCTACTTTGGCCCCTACTCCTCTGCCCGGGCCACGCGCAACA
>CAYGXB010000215.1:0-5731 GCA_964353605.1 uncultured Bacteriovoracaceae bacterium | reverse complement strand
CTCTGTTATCTATACCTTAGCAATTCGGAATGCAATCCCTTAGGAACAGTGCATATGTGTTTGCACGAGATTGACTTTTTGCATAAATCGCCGTAACGCTAAAACGTCGGTTGGGAAAAAACATGGATATGAACGAGCTGATCGCCAAGATCAAAACACGACCGGACTTTCACCGGGTCGGGATGATCCTGTGCCACAACGGGATCGTGAGGGGCTCTTCCCGGGATGGCAGGGTGGTGACTGGCGTCAGGGTCAAGGCCGACTATGCAGCGCTCGAGGAGATCCTCGCGGAGCAGAAGAAGCGCCCCGGCATCATGGACATTCAGGTGGCGGTGAACGAAGGGGAGCTGAAGGTCGGTGACGATCTCCTGCTCATTGCCGTGGCCGGCGACATACGGGAGCATGTCATCCCGGTCCTCACCGATACCCTGAATGCCGTCAAGAGCAACGTGACGAAAAAGATCGAGCACTATCTTAAAGATCCTGCTTGAAAAGAATCAGCGCCAGCGTGCAAGCTTGCGCATGGCAGCGAACTTCTCGCGGTCTCCGATGCGGGCTTGCTCGACAGCTGTTTTGAGGATCTGGATCGACCGGTCATAGACCCCTCTGTCCACTGGATAGGGCGTCCCATCCTTGCCGCCGTGGGCAAATGCGAAGACGGCCGGATCGACCCTGCTCACCTCGGTTCCATAGATGATCTCGGAGAGCAGCGCCAGAGCCCTGATCGTCTTCGGACCCGCCCCCTTGGCCTCGAGCAGCGCAGTAAAATCCTGCGGGTCCTGTTCATAGGTCTGGATGAGCACCTTCTTGATATTGTCGGGGTGGATATCCTTGAGGAGTACGGCATGCCTCTTCGGCATATGGTATGCCTTATACTTCTTGAGCTCGGAAAGCACAGAGTCCGGTCCTTGCTTCAAGATCTCAACAGAGGCATTGCGTGCATCCCTGCTCTGCCGTGCGGTAAGGTCAAAGACCGATTGTACCCTGTCTTCGGTGCATATGCCGGAATGCGGCTCCTCGACATAGTCCTTGAGTTCGATGCCCGTCCAGTGATACCGCCGCGCGGTATGGACTTCGGTGTTCATGCCCTGTTGGACAACCGACCATCGGCCCTGCCGGTCAAAGAAGAAGGCGTGGTGGTAGAGCTGATAGCCGTCCTGGAGGGCATTGTTGTCCACCTTGGCTGAGAGTCGGCTCGACCGTACGAGGCCCTGTGGTGCGAGGGCGATCCTTGCGCAATACCCTTCGATCTCCTCCGGGGTCTTCCGGGATCGGCCGCCCTTTCCCCCGCAGATGTAGAGGCCCAGTTCGTTCTCCCTGCCGTTTATCCCCGCCTTGAGCGCGCCGCATACCGTGGTGGTTACGCCGCTCGAGTGCCAGTCAAAGCCGAGGACGCAGCCAAGCGCCTGGAACCAGAGCGGCTCAGATAGCCGCTTGAGGAGCTCCTCTGTGCCGAAATCGATGACGATGGTGGAGATGATCTCCCGCGCGAGGGCTTGCATCCTCATGAACAGCCACGCTGGCGCCTTGCCGCCATGGAGCGGAGCAGTCATGGTGCCCGTCTTCATGCCTTATCCCTATACTACGCATCCAAGGGGATCAATAACCATTTCCTCTCTTCTTTATATCTGAAAATGCTTTCTTGCCTTTTTGTTAGGTATGCCCTAATGCTACCTCGATGAGCACAGATCGCTGCGAGCTTACAGCCTGCACTTCGCCGGAAGCCCTCGCTGGCATGCGCCTGAGGGAGATGGCGCGGCTAAAAATCCACCATGGAAACGGCGTGTTCCTCAACCCGTTTGCCCAAGAGCACTATGGAAGCCCTCTGGTCATGATCAAATGG
This sequence comes from uncultured Bacteriovoracaceae bacterium, assembly GCA_964353605.1. GTDB lineage: Bacteria > Desulfobacterota > Desulfomonilia > UBA1062 > UBA1062 > CAYGXB01. Next base: position 3,888 of record CAYGXB010000215.1, on the reverse strand, counting down.
AAGCTGTTCTGCAAAAACCCCTATCGTCCGCGTTATCGGATGGAAAGGGTAAAACCCGTATCCATAGACTGGAGAAAGGTCAAAAACCATGCGGGCCTGTCGATCACTTTCATCAAGCATGCCTGCGTCATGATCAGGGACAGGGGGTGCACTTTCCTCATAGATCCCATATTTTTCGGTCTTCCCGGCCCCATCAGGGACTTTACTCCCCTGGCCTTTGACCTCGATGAGATCCCTGTGCCGCATTATATCCTCATAACACATGGCCATTTCGATCACCTCAATCGGAGGTCAGTCAGCCGGTTTGCAGGGAAAAGCCGTATCGTGACCCCCCTTGGCTACGCGGATATCGTCGGGCATTATGGAAACCATGCGGAAATGGACTGGTTCGATGCCTTCTCCGACGGCAAGCGCGAAATCGTCTTCCTTCCCGCGAACCACTGGAGCATGCGCAATCCCCTCAAGGGTCCGAATACCATGCTCTGGGGCTCTTATCTCATCCGGACAGCATCGGGTGCGACCATCTATGTTTCCGGGGACAGTGCCTACTTTCCCCACTACACGGATATCGGCCGGGAATACAAGATCGATCTGGCCATATTCAATCTCGGGGCCTATGAGCCCCGCTGGTTCATGGGCAAGGCGCATATGAACCCGGCCGAAGTACTGCAGGCATTCACCGAAATCAAGGCGCGGCAGCTCATGATTGTCCACTGGGGAACGTTCAGGCTCGGCGACGAACCGGTCTACCTTCCGCCCGATGATATGCGGCGGGTGATGGCGACCGCGGAACGAGGCGAGGCCCTCATCCATCTCGACCACGGCAAAACCCTGTTCTACCGCTAGGTCATTGCTTCGCTTTGGCTAATGCCCTTTCGAGGTCTCCGATGATATCTTCCACGTCCTCGATGCCGACTGAGAGCCTGAAGAGGGTATCCGTGATCCCGAGCGCGTAGCGCGCCTCGCGTGTATAGTCATAATAGCTGACCATCGCGGGATGGGTGATGAGGGATTCGACCCCGCCAAGGCTCGGGGCGATATAGATCATCTCGAGGGAATCCATGAAATGCTTGGCAGTATCGAGATCTCCCTTGATGTCGAAGGAAACGACGCCCCCTCCCCCTTTCATCTGCTCCTGGGCAATGGCATAATGACGGTGGCTCTCGAGGAACGGGTAGTACACGTGCTGAATATGGGGATGCCCTTCGAGGAATCTGGCTACCGTGAGGGCGGCCTCGTTCTGATGCTTCACCCGCAAGGGGAAGGTCTTGAGTCCACGGAGGAGCAGGTAGCAGCAGTGAGCATCGATCAGGCCACCCATTGACTTATGCAAGGCACGGATCTTCTCGATGAGATCATGTCGGCCGAGGACCACCCCGGCCAGGATATCGTTGTGGCCGGCAAGGTATTTGGTGGCGCTGTGGGTGACGAGATCGAGGCCGAATTCGAGTGGCCGCTGGTTATACGGGGTGGCAAAGGTGGAGTCGATGATGGACATGATATTGTATTTCCTGGTTATCTCCTTGAATCTCACCAAATCGAATACATTCAGATATGGGTTGGTGGGAGACTCCGAGAAGATGAAACGGGTATTCTTCTTGACGGATGCCTCGAGGGCGTCGTAATCCCCGAAGGGGACTATGGTGCATTCCACGCCGAACCTCTGGAGATAAGAATTGCAGAACTCGAGCGTCTTCTTGTAGCAGTCGTCGGTCATGATGATGTGATCGTCGGTATGCACGAGGGAAAGGATGGTGGTCGTGATAGCCATCATGCCGGATGAAAAAACCACGCAGTCCTCTGCCCCTTCAAGGTCGGCCAGCCGCTGCTCGGCGATCTTCTCCGTGGGGTTGCCGTACCTGCCGTATTCGAACCGCCACTTCTTGTCTTTCGTGTAGGCCTCTATATCCTGACTGTCCTTGAAGGTATAGGTTGCCGTCTGCACAATGGGGGTCGTCAGGGAGTCAGCATACTTCTGCCTGCCTTCTCCTGCATGGATGGCCCGTGTCGCCAGTGAACCGAACGATTTTCCCTTATCCCTCCACATGCTCACCTCCGCGCTCCGTCACAATAGTATACCCGCATGGCTATAATACCGCTGGAATGCGTGTCAAGCTAAAACATACCGCTGCCCTTGCACCCCTTTTGAGATTACGAGGAAGAGATGTGGCGGCTGTTGGATCCTGGGGAAAGACCTTGTCATAGCTCGATTGATTGTGGTATCTGGCATGGGCGATGAAGGATACCATAGATGCGATCAGGGCCTATTGCCAGGAAACCTTCTCCCAAGCCAGCTTAAGCCATGCCTGGGACCACTCCCAGAGGGTGTACAACCTCTGCATGCATATCGGCAGGATAGAAGGGGCCGACCTCGATGTGCTCACCCTGGCGGCCCACTTGCACGACATCGGCAGGTCGCGCCAGGACGAATTGAAAGGAAGGCTCTGCCATGCGGAAGAAGGGGCGCGGATAGCACAGGATGTGCTGCGTGGATACCCGATCGCCCTTGAAAAAAAAGAGAACATCGTCCACTGCATCCTCACGCACCGTTTCCGCAACCGCCACATACCAGAGACCCTGGAGGCGAAAGTGCTCTTCGATGCGGACAAGCTCGATGCCATGGGCGCCGTGGGCATTGCCCGGGCGTATCTCTTCGCCGGCGAGGTCGGGGCCATGCTCCACGACCCCCAAGGCGATCCCGATGCAACCCTTCCTTACTCGAAGGATGATACCGGTTACCGGGAGTTCAAGGTGAAGCTGTCAAAGATCAAGGACCGCATGCTCACGCGGGAGGGCTCTCGCATGGCCAAAGAGCGGCATGCATTCATGGAGGTGTTTTTTGAGCGCTTCCTCAAGGAACATGAGGGTCTCCTGTGACGATAAGACCTCCTGAGGAGAGGAATATGAAAATCGCCATGCCGGCGGATGCCGCCACCGTCATCCTGGTACGGGAACCATACCAGGTGTTGCTCATGCGGCGGCACCGGGCCCAGGCCTTTATGGGCGGTGCGTGCGTTTTTCCCGGCGGCAGCCTTGATCTCTCCGACAGGGATCCGGAGCTCCTCAGGTATGCGCAAGGCCTCGACGGGCAAAAGGCAAAGGGATTGCTTCAAGAACCGATGCTCACTGAGGATGCAGCCCTGGGGCTCTTCTTTTCCGCCATTCGGGAGCTCTTCGAAGAGGCTTTTGTCCTCCTTGCATATACACCCCAAGGCGATCCGATCGCGTTCGAGGACAGGGAAACCATAAGCCGCTTCAATGGATACCGCACTGCCCTGCATGACCGTAAGCTCAGCCTGAAGGATCTTGCCGTTCGGGAAGGGCTTATGTTTGCCCTCGATCGGGTTGTGCCGTATGCGCACTGGATAACCCCCGAGAGCGAGCGCATGCGCTTCGACGCCCGTTTCTTCCTGGCCAGAATGCCCAAGGGCCAGGAGGCTTCGCATGACAATATCGAACTTACCGGATCGGCATGGATGAGCCCGCAGGAGGCCCTTGCGCGGCATGCAGCAGGGGAGATCATCCTCATGCCCCCTACCCTCAAGACCATCGAGGAGCTGAACGCCTTTATCGCCATTGACCGACTCTTTGCTTATGCCGCTCAGAAGACCATCCATCCCATCCTTCCGGAGTTGTTTGCAGAAGGTGATATCCTGGGGGTGAAGCTTCCGCACGACCCGGAATATGCTTCAGAACTCCACCGCAGACCGAGCCGGCAGGGTGAACCGTCGCGGGTGGTGCTCAAGGATGGGATTTGGAGGACGGCCTTCGCCGATGAGGAAATCAGGTAGGCTGATGCCTATCACCCTGAAGATTTAAGGGTGACTGAGGGATTAAGATTTTTGGTTCTTCACACGGAAGCGTACTTTTCGCTCATGATGTACATGT
>CAYGXB010000214.1:0-5770 GCA_964353605.1 uncultured Bacteriovoracaceae bacterium | reverse complement strand
ATATTTTGTGCTGCCTCTTATAAGGGATGTTGTGCATAAGAAAGATTCAATACCAACATATAAAAATTATGTTCAACCTGATCAAGTTTGCCATTTTACCCCGCTATTCTAGCAAATAGGATAATGAAACTTCATTATTGATAAAAAATCTCCCATGTCAACCGGAAAAATTTTTCTTTATCAGATGGCTTTCCGCAAAAATGTTCTGGGTGTTTCATGACGAGTGCTTGCCAAGGTTCATGAAAATGTATTAAGTACTTTCATAAGGAGAGAGAAACCATGGCCTTGAGCCTCCTGGAGCATGTACGCCAATCGTGCGGGGAAGTTGCAGACAGAGCATCCCATGTGCGCATCAGATATGACAAGATCCATCCCTATGCCGGCACGCTCGCCCACAAGCGGTATGAGAAACCCCAGATCGATCCGGCCTTCCATTATCTCGGACATGAGAAGGATACCGTAGCATTCCTCCTTACCCTCGATGCCATTAATTTCGGCTCAGGGTATTCCCCGTATCTCAAGAAGCGGAAGGGGATGTCAGGATATTTTACGATCGCGTCTCGCCTGTGCGATTGCTTCAAGAAAAAGCCGCTCACCCCACAGGACCTTGAAAGGATTACTGCTTCTGACTGTTTCAAGCTATTCAAACAAAACAAGAAGAATCCCACTATCTCTGAGCTCATGGACCTTTTCGCCGTCGCTCTGAACGATCTTGGCCGATATGTGATTGAAAACTTTCAAGGTGACTTTGCTGTCCTGGTTGAAGCCGCCGGCTCATCTGCGCTGCGGCTGGTGGAGATCCTCGTCAGGATGCCTTTTTTCAGGGATGTGGAATATTACCAAGGCATGGATGTCGCCTTTTTCAAGCGGGCGCAGATCCTTGCCGCCGATCTTTCCCTGGCATTTGATGGAAAGGGTTTGGGCACATTCCATGATCTCCACAGACTTACCATGTTTGCCGATAATCTCGTCCCGCATGTCCTCAGGGTTGACGGCATCCTCGAGTATGAGGAAAATCTCGCCTGGCGCATAGATCACGAAGAGATCATCCCTTCCGGTTCGGCCGAAGAGGTCGAGATCAGGGCCTGCTCTGTTCAGGCAGTGGAACTTCTTGTCGAAGCCATGGGCGGGCTCGAACACGGCGTGACCGCCATGCTGCTCGATAATACGCTCTGGAACCGCGGCCAGCAGCCGTATTATAAGATGATAAAACCGCGGCACCGGACCCGCACCGTTTTTTATTAGGCGCCTGCGCCTGCCATGGCAAGACATCAGGCGCGCGATTCCTGTCAGGAAAAGGAAGCATGAAGAAAAGATTGACGTTACTGGTCGGGGTGTGTTGTCTCATGTGTCTTTTATCTGTCCCGGGAGCAGTGGAGGCAGCCGATGTCTTGCGGATCGGCATAGATGCATCTGGCCCGGTTACCTTCGACCCGCATTTTGCAACCGCCATCCAGGACCGCATGCTCATGGATATGGTCTTTAACGGTCTCCTGCGCTATCAGCCCGGGAATGTCTCCACGATCGAACCTGATTTGGCAGAAAGTATCCCGAAAGCGAAGATGATCGATGGCAAACAGTATTGGACCTTTGTTCTGAGGAAAGGTGTCAAGTTCCACCAGGGTCCCAAGACCGAGGCGTATGAGCTTACCGCTGAAGATGTCCTCTCCTCGCTCCAAAAGGCTGCTGATCCATCCCGTTCCGCGTATGCCGCAGCATATACCGGAATGACCTTCGAGAAAGTGGACGATTATACCATCCGGATTGTGGTGGAAAAACCATTTTCCTCCACGCTTTTCCTCCCCAGATTTACGAATTGTGCCGGAGGATCCATCATCAGCAAGAAGGCCTTGGAGGTAATGGGGGACGAAGGATACAAGCAATGGCCGGTCGGGACTGGGCCCTTCCTGTTTAATGGTTACAGCGCCGGAAAGAAGGTTTCCCTGGGTGCACATACGCAATACTTCCGTGGCGCACCGCTCCTTGAGGGGATAGAGATACACTACCTGCCCGATATAAAAGCTCGTGAACGCGGCTTGAAAACTGGCGCATTGGATGTCATCAGCGGATTAAAGACAGTGGACTGGATGAGAAAGGTTGGACGCTGGGAAGATACAAAGCTGGATACATTCAATCCCGGAGGAAACCTCACGATTTTTTTCAATACGACCTACAGCCCCTTGGATGACAGCAAGGTTCGCAAGGCCATTGCCTATGCTTTGAAACGGGATGATTTCTGTACCCTCTCCGACAATAAGATTTGTGAGCCTGCCCTATCTCCCATTCCCGCCTTTCTGCCGGGCGGATTGACAGAAAAGGAGGTTAAAAACCTCGGCCTGGATTATTCCTTTGATCTTGATAAGGCAAGACAATTACTCCGAGAGGCAGGATATCCTAAAGGATTCTCCCTTCGGATTGTCAGTTCCAAGCAGTGCGATTATCTTAAAAATTATGAAGCCATCAAGAGGCAGATCAGACGCATAGGCATCGATCTGAAGATCAAGACCGTCGATCAGGCGCATATGCACCCTCAAGATATGCATCCCCTTGTCGTCTATGATGCACAGTGCCCGGATGCGGATGTCTATCTGACACAGTTTTTCTCCTCTGGCGCTCCCGTGGCAGCGGGGAAGAAAACCGGCATGAACTTTTCCCATTATACCAAGCTGGATGTCTTGATCGAGGCTGCGAGGATGGAGACCAATGATAATAAGCAGATTGAACTGTGGAGGCATGCGCAGATCAAGATCCTCAATGATATGGCGGCATATCCCTCGGCAAACGCGAAATTCCTCTATGCCAGGAAAATCTCTGTAGACTACGGCCATGAACTCCTCAGTTCCTTCGCAGGCTATCCCCAGTTTACGGAAAAGACGAGGGTGGTGAAATAATGCGGAAGAAAGAGAGCACGCCTTGTTCTCAAGCGGAGCCAAGTAAGTTTGCCGGATGTCCTCTCCCCCCTGAAGATGCAGGGGGAATTGGGACTATGAGCTTTTTTCATGCAAGTTGGCAGGCGCTGTAAGCATGTGCGTAAAGGTTCAGAGGACATATGGCATGGATCAGGATGCATATTGGGATAAGATAGCATGGTCGAAGGAGTTTGCCCATCCGTTCGATCATGAGCGTTTCAGCGCATATGTGGACAAAGACGCTTGGATTCTCGATCTGGGATGCGGCTATGGCCGTGTCCTGGGTCAACTGCACCACCTTGGATTCACGCATAGCATCGGGCTTGATACTTCCCGGGAGATGATTGTCCGGGGAAAGGCCCAATATCCTCATCTCGACCTGCGCGTTCAGGAAGGCCCGGATATCCCTTTCGGGGACGGTACATTCGCAGCCATGATCCTCTTTGCCGTCCTCACCTGCGTACACAGGGCTGAAGACCAGCGGTATATGCTCTCTGAAGCGTATCGGGTTCTCAGTCCCGGAGGTGTGCTCTACATCAGTGATTATCCCCTTCAGGAAGATGCAAGATGTGTTGAACGTTACCAGCGTTGCATGCATGCATATGGTATCTATGGCATCTTCGAGACCCCTGATGGCGGGATATTCAGACATCATGATCTCACCTGGGTAGCCGAACTCACCACCCGGTTTCCTTCCCTGGATCTCTTTGAGATCGATGTGCAAACGATGAACGGGAATAAGGCCAAGGCCTTTCAATTTCTTGGTCGAAAGCCTTCCTGACCGCTTGACGCGAGATCTTTGTCCCATTTTTCAACCCTGGACGGAACCCGAAAAGTATGCTAGCAACCCAAGAGCAAGAAAAGAGTTTCCGTTCCAAAATTCGAGGAGAGGAGGAAGTATATGAGATTCTTAAGATTAATGTTAGGTCTATTACTCGTGAGCATCTGCGTGGCAAGTTTCGCCTTTGCAGCCGAGCGGAAGATCGTGGTTGCTACCGATGCCACCTGGCCGCCCATGGAGATGGTGGACAAGAACAAGAACATCGTGGGCTTCGAGATCGATTTCTTCAATGCCGTGGCAAAAGAAGCCGGGTTCAAGGTGGAGTACAAGAATACCGCCTGGGACGGGATCTTCGCCGGTCTCCCAGCCGGGAAGTATGATGCCGTGCTATCCTCGGTGACCATCACCCCGGAACGCCAGAAGGAATATGACTTTTCGGTTCCGTACATCAATGCCGGTCAGGTCCTGATCGTACCGAAGGCCTTGAAGGTGAAGGAGCTGGCCGAGATGAAGGGCAAGAAGGTCGGCGCCCAGATCGGCACCACCGGCGCCATGGAGGTCAAGAAGGTCGCCGGCATCGAACTGAAGACCTATGACGAGATCGGCCTTGCATTTGCAGACCTCGCCGCCGAAAGGATCCAGGGGGTTGTCTGCGATACCCCGGTGGCGGCGGATTATGCCCTCCAGAAGGCCGAGTACAAGAACAAGTTCAAGATCGCTTCCAAGCCGTTTACCCAGGAGCAGTACGGCATCGTGGTAAAGAAGGGTAACCAGGAACTCCTCGAACTCATCAACAAGGGGATCAAGGCCGTACAGGCCAAGGGTATAGACAAGCAGCTTGAGAAGAAGTGGCTCAGATAAAGAAAAAGGCTAACGCAGAGCCGAAACGCATCAGCATAGATATCGGCGATGGCGTCGCCATCCCTCTCAAGGAGGATGTCGGCCTCTTTACTGCGTGGAGGATAGCATTCTTCGGCGCCATCGCCATGCTCGTCTATCTCGCCGCCTTCAAGTCGGATCCGTACCTGGATATCATAAAATTCGTGCCGGACGGTATCGTCATCACCTTCAAGGTGACAGTGTCGTCGATTGTGATCGCGCTCTTCATCGGCCTTTTCACCGGCTTGGGGAGGATATCGAAGAACAGATATATCAACGGCATAGCATCGCTCTATGTCGAGGTGATCAGGGGGATACCGCTCCTCGTCCAGTTGTTTTACATCTATTATGCCCTGGCCAAATTCGTCCACGTACCGGATATATGGAGCGCCGTGATCGCTATGGCGGTATGTTACGGGGCCTATATGGGGGAGGTCTTCCGGGCCGGTATCGAGTCTATCCCAAAAGGGCAGATGGAGGCCGCCTGCTCGCTCGGCATGTCGCCATACCAGGCCATGTTCCATGTCATCCTGCCCCAGGCCTTCAAGACCATCCTCCCGCCCGTGGGCAACGAGTTCGTCGCCCTGCTCAAGGACTCTTCCCTGGTTTCCATCCTGGCCGTCGCCGACCTGCTCAGGAGGGGGAGAGAGTTTGCCTCGGTGACCTTCACCTACTTCGAGACCTATACGGTCGTTGCGATCATCTACCTTATCATCACCCTGTTTTTCTCGAAGCTCATCAGCATCATGGAGGAGAGAATCAGTGCCGGAAAATAACCGCCGGAAGATGGTTGAGTTTAAGGATGTCATGAAATACTTTGGCACCCTGCGTGCCCTCGACAAGGTCTCCCTCGATGTCTATGACGGGGAGAAGGTGGTCATCATCGGACCGAGCGGGAGCGGCAAGAGCACCCTGTTGAGATCGATCAACAAGCTCGAAACCGTTCAGGCTGGTCGCATCACCGTTGACGGCTACGATATCAATGATAAGAATACGAATATTAATAGGGTAAGAGAAGAGGTGGGGATGGTCTTCCAGTCCTTCAACGTCTTCCCGCACAAGACCGTGCTCGAGAACCTCACACTGGCCCAGGTGGTGGTCCGCAAACGCTCGAAGGATGAAGCGAAGAAGATCGCCATTGAACTCTTGAAGAAAGTGGGTATTCTGGAGAAGGCCGACGTGTATCCGACCAAGCTTTCCG
>CAYGXB010000213.1:1033-5779 GCA_964353605.1 uncultured Bacteriovoracaceae bacterium | reverse complement strand
TGCCCTCCCATACCGCTTCGGTACGCCTGCAAACCAGAGGAACATGGCAGAGCCGAAAGAGTGCGGCAGGCAGAGGGCTCTTTCCGCATCTATTGATCGTACATCCTTGATATTTTGGAACCAGCCCATGAGCCTGTGCTCTTTACCCTGGAGCACCGAGAGCTTCACGGAAGGGTTGTACGCATAGAGGGGTGAGAGATGGGGCCGTGTAAGCACAGAAATCTCGGCATCCGGCCAGGCAGTCTTCAACCCCTTGAAGAACGGCATGGTCATTACCACATCCCCGATCCAGTTCGCGCCCCTGACAACGATCTTCTCCATCCTATGGCCTTATAGTCATAATGGGGCCTTATTGTAAATTGCATTTGTCTTTCGCCATCTCCCTTCCGACCCTGGCATGGGCATGGCATATCGGGTGATGGGGGGGATTAAGGAAAGGGAAGAGGTTTTCGCGATTGGCAATCCCTCTAAAGAAAAAGGAAAAGGTGTTGACTTTCCAGCTCCTTGCTTTTACCTTCGTGCCTATGATCTATAATTGGCAGGAGATCTATCAGTCCCGGTTGACAGACCCCAAGATGGCACTCAAGGAGATCAGGAGGGGAAGCCGCGTCTTCATCGGTTCGGCCTGCGGCGAACCTCAGCTCCTGGTAAAGACCCTGATCGAGATAGCGCCCAATCTTTCCGACATCGAGGTCATTCACTTCCTCGATCTGGGCAAAGCCGAATATGCCGAGGAGAAGTACGATGAAAACTTCCGGCATAATGCCCTGTTCATCGGACCGAATACGAGAAAGGCTATCAAGGAGGGCCGGGCGGATTACACCCCGATATTCCTCTCCGAGATCCCGCTCCTCATGCTCAGGGGGAGGATGCGAATCGATGTGGCCCTGGTCCAGGTATCGCCGCCGGATAAGAACGGCTATGTCAGTCTGGGCATATCCGTGGACATCACCAAGACCGCCGTCGAGGTAGCGGAGTACGTGGTGGCCGAGGTGAATCCGCATATGCCGAGGACGCTCGGCGATTCCTTTCTGCATGTGAGCCAGATCAATGCCTTCGTGGAAAACGATGCCCCCCTCATCGAGTTCCAGGCCAAGGCCCCAACCGAGATCGCTGAGAAAATCGGGAGCACCATAGCCGATCTCGTGGAGAACGAATCCACCATCCAGACCGGGGTGGGCAGGATTCCGAGCTCGGTCTTTCCCTTCTTCATGAACAAGAAGGACTTGGGCGTGCATACCGAGGTCTTCACGGAAGGGATCATCGACCTCATCGAGGCGGGGGTGATCACGAACAAGAAGAAGAACATCAATCCCGGCAAGGTCGTGGCAGCCTTCTGCATGGGGAGCAGGCGCCTCTACGAGTACGTGAACGACAATCCCCTCTTCGAGTTCCACCCCTGCCGGTATGTGAACGACCCCTACATCATCTCCCGCAATGACCGGTGCGTATCGATCAATTCCGCGCTGACGGTTGACCTGACGGGTCAGGTATGCTCCGATTCGCTCGGATTCCTTTTCTACAGCGGCATCGGCGGCCAGGTCGATTTCGTCCGTGGAGCCGCCCTGTCGAAGCGCGGCAGATCCATCATGACGCTGCCGTCCACGACCGAAGACGGGAAGAAGTCACGCATTGTCCCCTTTCTCGACCCGGGCAGCGGGGTCGTGGTGACGAGGGGGGATATCCATTACGTGGTGACGGAATACGGGGCAGCATACATCCATGGAAAATCCATCCGGGACAGGGCCATGGCGCTCATCAGCATCGCACACCCTAATTTCAGGGATTGGCTCCTCGAATGCGCCAAGGAGCAGGGGTATGTCTTCCGGGACCAGATCCTGTCTGCCGTCCTCTATCCGCGGGAGTATGAGATAGCCTGGAAGGACAAGGAAAGGCAGGAGATATTCTTCCGTCCCGTGAAACCCACGGATGAGCGGGGGATACAGGATCTCGTCTACTCGCTGCCCGAACAGGATGTATATACGCGCTTCTTCCAGAACCTGAGGTCATTCCCCCACAAAATCGCCATGCCGCTGGCAGCCATTGACTACAATGACAGGATGGCCATCGCCGGCGTGGTCGGCCGGGAAGAACCGGAGAGCAAAGAGCAGATTATTGCCGTCGGCAGATACATCCGGGATGCCGTCACCAATCTTGCGGAGGTCGCGTTCACGATCCATCATGATTATCAGAAACGGGGGATCGGGACCTTTCTCCTCAATTTCCTCGTCCGCATCGCCAAGGAAAAGAACATCAAGGGGTTCACGGCCGATGTCCTGGCCAGGAACACGCCCATGATGAAGGTATTCTCTAAAACGGGCTACCCCTTGAAGTCCCACCTGGATTATGGGGTCTACGAGATCGAGATCCCGTTCGAGGATACGATCTAGATCTAGACTTCTTGTGCGGCGCGGTAACCGCTAATCCAGCCCCTTTCTGCACGCTCACCCCTGACCCTTCATCTCCTGTGCCCTCATGGGTAGAAGGGGTATAATAGTATGCCGGTTCCTGGTGTGCTATGCGCGGCGCCAGGAACCGGCATGCCTTTGGCCCTCCTCCCCCGGATGCGGGAAGAATGCGAGGTTGGAGGGTCCTTAGCCTGCGGCCGGGGGGATCATGACGATGGCGTCGACCGGGCATTCCAAAGCGCAGAAGCTACAGCCGATGCAGACCTTATCGTCCTTCAGGTAAGGACGTCCGTGTTTATTCTTGCCCATGGCGCCGGAGAGGGCGAGGCAGGCAACCGGACAGATATCGATGCAGAGGTTGCATGACATGCACTTCTTGTTGTCGATCTGTGGTTTTTCCCACTCGGCACGTTTGACGCGTATGCATATATTGCCAAGGCTATCCTTGATGGCTGCATTTGCGCACACCTTGCCGCAGGCCCCGCATTCGATGCACAGGACCGGGTCAATGGTATGGAGCTTCTTCTGTGTGCCTTTGATGGCGTCCGCCGGGCATATCTTCTTGCACGCGGTGGTGCCTTTGCAAGCTTCGGTCATTATCGTATATGGCATAGGTACCTCCTCTTATGCTATCCCGAGTCTCTGCAAGGTAGCTTCCGTCGGCTTACCGGTTTCCTGATCCCAGCCGAACTGGACCCAGTAATCCCGCATGAGCTTGTCGATCTCCACCTTCCTGCCCTTGTTGGCGCCCTCGAGCAGGGGCGGGATGCCCAGCGCCCGGTCATTGGCCTTGTTGTTTTTGGGTTCAATGCCGTGCTTGACGTTGAAGGCCTGTTTGAGGGTCTGGATGCGCTCGCCGATGTCCATGTATTCGTTGGGGCTCTTGTTCCATCCCGTAGCGGCGTTCAGCCAGTCGAAGGTCGGGATGCGGGTGGCGCCCATGAAGACGCCGAACATGCAGAGGCCGCTGCCGTTGACCACGTTCATGAACTTGCTGTTGGCGGAAGTCATGATGGCCTTGCTCACATCCGGGACATATTTCAGGTTTTTGTGATAAAGGGGCTTGACGGCAGGCAGGCCCTTCACCTTTTTCCAGAGCTGGAACATCTCGTAGTAGAGCAGGGCGCCGATGGTATGTCGGCCGGGGGTCGGCTCCACACTGTAATGCACTGCAAAACCGGGATCGTTCCGACCGTCGTGCATGGAAAGCTCCTGGCCTCCGGCATGCATGGCATACTTCTCGGAACCCTTGCCGATCTTCCTGGCGGCTGCCCTTGAACCATCGGCAAGGATATCGCCGATGCCCTCCCGCTTGATCATCTTATGGATGAGGGCTACGATGGCGTTTGAGTTCCCCCAGGTAAGCTCGAGCCCGTCCGTATCGTCCTTGGTGAGTATCCCGCGTTCGTAGCACTCGATGGCGTATGCCACCGTGCCGCCGGCCGAGATGGTGTCCATGCCCGCCCGGTTGAGGATCTCGTTCATGTTGAAGATGCTGTCGGCATCCTCGTTCATGAGGAGGCCGCCCAGGGCGAGCACGGTTTCATACTCGGGCTTGTGGGTCTCGGTGTACTTGCCCGTCATCGAGCAGATGCCGCCGCAGCCCAAGGGACAGGAGTAGCAGTGGTACTTCACCATCTCGCACTTGGTGAAGACATCCGGATTCACCGACTTTGACTTGCGCATGGGCCAGTCCTTGTTGCTGCCCATCCAGTTCTTGATGGGCGAGTCGCCCGTCTCGGGCGAGAACTGGTTCAAGCTCACCGTGCCCCACTGCCGTAGCATGAACTTATAGAGCATGCCGTCCTGCGCCATCTGCGTGGGCATGGCGCGCATCAGGGCGCCGAGGTAGCCATTCATGACACCGGGCCCCATCCGCAAATTAAGCTGGGCCAATTTGTTGCACGCCTGAGTCAGCCGCTTCATCTCAGCCTTGTTCTGCACGTTGATCTGCTTGCAGCCGGAGAGCACGACAGCCTTGAGCTTTTTTGAACCCATCACGGCGCCGAGGCCGGAACGGGCCGCAATCCGGCCGCGGTCATTGCAGATGCCGGAGATAAGGGATAATTTTTCACCTGCCGGGCCGATGCAGGCGACCTGCGTACCTTCACCGTGCTCTTTCAGGAGGAGCTCCTCGGTCTCGACGGCGTCCTTGCCCCAGAGATCGGAGGCGTCGCGGAGTTCCATCTTATTGTTCTTGATATACAGGTAGACGGGTTTGTCGCTGATCCCTGTAAAGAAGATGCCGTCATAACCGCAACGCTTAATCACCGGAGAGAACTGCCCGCCGCAGTTGGCGTCACCCCAGCCTCCGGTAAGGGGCGATTTCCCCACCGCT
>CAYGXB010000213.1:0-1023 GCA_964353605.1 uncultured Bacteriovoracaceae bacterium | reverse complement strand
ACCGCTATCCACCGGCCGGAGAAGAGGCTGCCCGTGCCGGTCAGAAGTCCTGACATGAGGCCGAAGATGTTCTCGGGTCCGAGCGGGTCCGCATCCTTGGGGATCCTGTTGTACAGGAGGTACGCGCCCAACCCTACACCGGACAGGTACTTTTCGTAGACCTCATCGGGTATCAATTCTTCCTTGAATTCACCTTTGCCCAAATCCACAAACAAGACCTTGCCCATGTAACCTTTGCCCATAAACCCTCCTTATCATGTGAACAGATGTTTGCCCGCCCAATATCTGAGAATGGTCGATGCCTTCAGATGCGCTCATGCGCCTTCTTGCCGTAGACCCGCTCGTACGCCTTGCAGTACGGACAGAGACCGTCCTCTATGGTTTTGACAAACCAGTAGGCGAACCCTGCCTGCTTGACCCTTGCCTTCCGGCACACCGGGCACTCCACGCACCGCTGCGCCATCCGTTTGTCCTTTTCCGTGATCGTAGCCATACCCCCTCCTTCACGCAATATCAATTCCCATCCTAAGAGAAAAATCGATTTCAGTAAAGCAATTTATATATAAAGCCCCCATACGGTCGATCGCTCCGGAGGCCTGCGCTGATGATCGCAGCTTCTGCAATCAATCTACCAGCTGTGCCGCCCACTCCCTCTGGATCGAGATGCGGGGACCATCTCAGGCGCCCCTTCGACAATCGTTTCCGGCAGGCTACCGGGCCACGATCTCCCAGTCTCCGGGGGGCACGGAAAACAGGTAGTACCACTGATCTTGGCCCTGGAATACGACATTATTCGCTCCTCCGGCATGCATGCTCTCCTCCCAGACGACCACTCCATTGGCCATGATCTGACGCACCGCCTTCCCCGGCAAGCACGCCTTCGGCATCCCGACGGTCGCGCGGGTATCGGGCGGTGAGGAGAGGGAAAGCGCATATTGCATGGCATCCTTTTTTAGCATGACGTGGATATTCCCCTTCACAGACGGAACCACGGCATCGACGCAATCGAGCCCGCCTTCCTGT
>CAYGXB010000212.1:0-5806 GCA_964353605.1 uncultured Bacteriovoracaceae bacterium | reverse complement strand
TTCTCGATGTGCCCAGGCATCGATTTGTCGACGACTATCTCAAGTTCAAGGCATACGATGATTACCCCTTAAGTATAGGTTACAACCAGACCATCTCTCAGCCCTATATGGTGGCGATCATGACCGAGGCCCTCAAGCCTGAGCCGGAAAACAAGGTCCTGGAAATCGGAACCGGATCGGGCTATCAGGCAGCCATTCTGGCAAAGCTCAGCCAAACCGTGTACTCCCTAGAGCGCATCAGCGCTTTGGCGTCCAAAGCGCGCAAGATCCTGGATGAACTCGGCATCTACAATGTACACATCCGGATAGGGGATGGCACCAAGGGGTATGCCATGGAAGCACCCTATGACCGCATCATCGTGACCGCCGGGGCGCCCTTTGTTCCCGAGGCCCTCATTGCACAGCTCGCCCCGGGGGGTATCCTCGTCATTCCGGTGGGGGACCAGCAGCTGCAGGACCTCAAACGCGTCACGAAAAAGGACAATAAGGCGGAAACCGAAAGCCTGGGGGGATGCAGGTTTGTGAAACTCATCGGCGAGAACGGGTGGGGGGGCTGACAGGCTATACTATACCAGGCCGTCCCAACAGCTGAAATTCTCCAGGATCTTCAAACCCTGCCTGCCGCTTTTCTCCGGGTGGAACTGGGTGGCGAACACATTCTTGCGGGCAAGGATGGAAGCGAAGGTAATCCCGTATTCCGTTGTTGCTACGATATCGGCCGCATTCCGAGGGTCAGGATAAAAAGAATGGACGAAATAAAACTGGGCCTGGCTGTCCACCTCGTCGAGGAGGGGGTGATCAAACCTCACTGCAATATGATTCCATCCCATATGCGGAATCTTCAAGCCCGAGGCAGAAAATCTCCGCACCTTTCCGGGTATAATGCCCAGACACGGGGTGATGGCATCCTCTTCACTCTCCTCGAGGATGATCTGCGTGCCGAGGCAGATCCCCATGAAGGGTGTCCCTCGGTTAACCACTGCGTGGATGGCCTTGTCCAGCCCTGTGGATCGTATAGTGTCCATAGCCTGTCCGGCTGCACCGACACCGGGGAATATCACCCGCTCGGCGGACATGATTTCCTGGGGATCGTGGGTGATCCTGCAGTGCACTCCCAGGTGGAGGAGCGCCCGTTCCACGGATTTAAGATTGCCTGCCTTGTAATCTATGATCGTTATCATGCGCATCTCGATGCTATAATTATATCCGTTCGTCAACTGCCAATATCAAGGACACCCGCCATGGTGCGCATTGCATTGGCGCCCTTCATCACGTCTCCCTTTCTCTTTATGCTTTTTATCTTTCATACCGCGGGGTTGACATGCGTACTGTGAACATTATTTTTTGCTGAAAATGAAAAGAAATCGGCGGCGATATCTCAGGATGTACATCGCCATCCCGGTCCATCTCTATTCGGGGACGAGATGGTTTTCTGCCACCACCATGGATATCTCGCAGGACGGCGTCAGGATACGGCTGGACGAAGAGATCACGTTGAGCAAGAGGCTGGGTCTCAGGATTGCCAACAAGAGCGAGACATTCGGCATGAAGGTGTGCTGGTCGACCGGGTACGAGGCAGGCTGTTCCTTCCTTGAAACCCTGGATGAAAACACTTATACAAAGCTCGTGCTAGACTCCATCTCCACCTGAGCTACATGGCAATCCATGCCCCAAAGTAGGCGAGAACTACCCCGGCTACAAGGCCGATCGTTCCGAACTGGACCCGCGTGTCAGCGTTCGCAAGCATGCCGAGGAGTTGCATGGCCTTCCCCTCAGCTCCACCTGCGTTCAGCATTTGAACTACCATGCGTAGCGAGGTTACAACCTTGTCTATGGTGTTGTCCTTGATGGCCAGCAGGATACTGCTCAAGATGATGACGATATAGGCATTCAGCATCAGGAAGGTTCCGAAGATGAACCCGGAGAGGCCCATTTTCGGTTGGAGCTGATCAGTGGGGATTTCCATGTGAATGGGGACGCTCATGGAAACGTCCTCCTCCCTTTCCCGTTTGTTTCCGCAAGCACTTAATGCCAAGGATAGTACCACGACACAGAGCAAAATCATAATCTTTAGATGGTTCACTGCGTGAAGGCCTCCTCTTCGAAATTCACCTGGTATATATTCACAACAAGATACTTTAGTCAACTTTAGTTTAAAGTTGCATGCTCAGACTTGCCGATAAATTCGAGGGAAACAGCATGCCAGGAGGGATGTTACCGTGGGGGAGTTTGACGACCTGATCGAAGAGTTTGTTGCCGAATCCAGAGAGCATATTGCCGATATCGAGGAAGACCTGATCAAGATCGAGACCGAGCGGGAGCATGTGGACCCCGAGGTGATCAATCGTGTATTCCGGGCCGCCCATTCCATCAAGGGCAGCGCCAAATTTCTCGATCTCACCAATATCGGCGAACTCGCCCACAAGATGGAGGACGTCCTGAATCTGATCCGTTCCAGCAAGCTCATCCCTACGAGTGATGTAACCAGCCCGCTCCTCCATGGCGCCGATATGCTCAAGACCATGTTCGAGGATGTAACCTCCAGTAATGCAATGGACATCTCCGAACAGCTCTCTCAGCTCCAGGTAATCCTTGATGGAAGCCTATCTCCGGCACCGGCGAAAGCTGCCCAAGCAGATGCGAAAACAAAATCAGAGAGTGCGGAACTCATGGAGATTAACGAAGGTGTCTTGAGACAGCACCTGGAAAAAGGACAGGTTTATCTGATCAAGACCGAGCCTAAGGGAGGGCTCGACGCTTTTACCCATGAACTTGCCATTCTTGGAGAGATCCTCGGCAGCGTCAAGCAGAAGGATGGAAAGACCGCGATCCTTTTTGCCACGATCATGGAGCCTGATGTCATCCAAATCGCCTTGCAGATCGACAAGCAGGATGTCACTGAGGTCAATATGGATATGGTCCCTGTACTGACCGGCGCAGCACCCGAGCCCAGACCAAGGCCTGAAGAGAAGCCCAAGACTTTTGTGAAGAGACCCTCTGAAAAGGAGCATGAGATCATGGAAGAGGAGATAACTGCTGAAGCCGCTGAGATGGAAGCGAGGAAGGAAGAGGTCGTCATTGAGGAAGAGGAGCGCTTGAGGGAGAATTACGCTTACATCACCTTCGCGCTCGATAATGAAATCTATGCTGTCTCCATCTACATGGTGGAAGAGATCATCGGCCTCCAGGACATCAGCCTCCTGCCCAATGTCCCGAATTTCATTAAGGGAGTCATCAACTTGCGGGGAGAGATCGTCCCTATCATGGATCTGCGACTCAAATTCGGTCTCGAACCGAAGGAATACAACCTTCTGACCGTCTTCCTTATCGTCAAGATAAAGGACCGTGTCATCGGCATGGTAGTCGACAAGGTATCCGATGTTCTCGTGATTGACCCGGCGCAGATCCAGCAGACACCGGCCTTCTTCGCCAAAATCTCCACGGATTTCATCGAGGGTGTGTACAAGGATTCCCAGGGCCAGCTCGTCATCCTTATCAATATTGCCGCCCTTGTCAAGCCGGATGAGTGGGGCATCAGGAAAACTAGTCCTGTTGGGGCTTCGGCTTAGGGCTGATGAAAGTGTATATCAAAAGGCCGATCATCCCGAGGGAAATATAGGTATCGGCCATATTGAATGTCGGCCACCGATGCGATGCTATGTGGATGTTGATGAAATCCACCACCTCCTTGTGAATGAGTCTGTCCGTGAGATTTCCAAGGGCACCTGCAAGAATGAGGCATAACACGACCTTCAAGAGGACCGATCGATCCTTTGTCTGCCAGAAGATGAGGAGGATCGCCATACACGCAATGACCGTGATGGTAAAGAAGAAGATCGTCCTAAACGTCCCCGGCATATTCTGCAGGAGACCGAATGCGGCCCCTGTGTTCCGCACGTGGATGATCTCGAAATACCCAGGCAGGATCGTTATGAAATCACCGATCTGGAGATGGGTCAGGATGAGCCATTTCGTCAACTGGTCGATGAGATAGCAGGGTAGCACCATGAAGAGTACCCACTTGATATACGTCTTCATGAGAGTTGACCCGCGCATCTGCCGCATACTTCCGGAACCCTATTATCGATGCCGATATCCGTGCTGTAGTTCCAGCACCTTGGACACTTCGCCCCGGGAGCCTTCTCGATATTGATCTTGAGCTTTTCAAAGGCCGTGCTCTCGATGTATGGTCCATCCCCCTGTGCCACTTCCACAGCGGATACAATTAACACCTCTTTCAGGAATGGCAGTACTGCGGTGAGGAAATCGAGCGTGGTTCCCTCGCCGAAAAGCTTCACGAGCGCATCGAGCGAATGCCCAATGAACTTGTCCCGCCTGGCCTGCTCCATCACCTTCGAGGTTTCCTGTCGGAGGAGGATGATCTTCTCCCACTTGGCTGCCAAAGCCTCGTCCATGAGACTGACATCCTTGATCGGCATGCTACTCAAGTGCACGCTCTCCTCCTTGCCGGAAAACGCTGGCAGGTGATCCCATATCTCCTCGGCCGTGAAAGAAAGGATGGGGGCCATGAGCCGCGTCAGGTCGAGGAGGACCCTGAAGAGGGCGCTCTGTGCGGACCTCCGCTCAAGGGATCCCGCCCTATATACATAAAGCCTGTCCTTGAGGATATCGAGATAGAACGAGCTCATGTCCACTACGCAGAAGTTGTGAACCTGCTGGTAGATGACGTACGGCTCGAAGTTCGCATACGCCTGCACTACTTTCGCGATGAGATCCTGGATCTTATGGAGCGCAAAACGATCAAGCTCAAGCATGTCCGTGTACAGAACCATGTCCCTTTCCGGGTCAAAGTCGTAAAGGTTACCCAACATGAAGCGCACCGTATTCCTGATCTTCCGGTAGGTCTCTACCAAACGGTCGATGATCTCTTTCGATATCCTGATGTCGTTCTTGTAATCCTGGGCGCTTACCCACAAGCGCAACATCTCGGCTCCATGCTTTTCAATGATCTCCTGGGGAGAGATGGTGTTGCCCAGCGACTTCGACATTTTCCTGCCCTCGCCGTCCACGACAAACCCGTGCGTCAGGACGGTCCGGTATGGTGCATCTCCGCGTGTGCCAACAGCGGCAAGCAGGGTTGAATGAAACCAGCCCCGGTGTTGATCCGATCCCTCAAGATACATGTCCACCGGCACGCCCAATCGTTCGTCGACCTCGCATACTGCGGCATAGCTCACTCCGGAATCGAACCAGACGTCTACGATGTCCGCTTCCTTCTCGAATTCCTTCCCCGCGCAACCCTTGCACGTGCACCCTAAAGGCAGGAGCTCAATCGCCGACCGGCCAAACCAGGCATCCGACCCCTCATGCTCGAATATCTTAGCTACATGTTCGGCGATCTCGCCGGAAGAGAGAATCTCCCCGCAATTCTTGCAGTAGAAGACCGGAATCGGCACCCCCCAGGCCCGTTGCCTGGAGATGCACCAGTCAGGCCGGTTTTCGATCATGTTGTGGATCCTGTCCCTGCCCCACTCCGGGATCCAGCGCACCCTGTCAATCGCATCGAGGGCCTTCTTCCTCAATTCCTTGTGTTCCATGGAGATGAACCACTGGTAAGTAGAACGGAAAATGATGGCGTTTTTACACCTCCAGCAAAAGGGATACGAGTGCGCATACTGTTCTTCCGAGAGCAGTGCACCTTTTGCATGCAGCGCCTTGGTTACATCACCGTTGGCATCGAAGACGTACCTTCCGGCAAAATCCTCAACCTCTTTGGTAAACCTGCCCTCGTTGTCAACCGGGGCGTAGATATCGAGATTATACATCTTGCCGATCTCGTAGTCCT
>CAYGXB010000211.1:0-5838 GCA_964353605.1 uncultured Bacteriovoracaceae bacterium | reverse complement strand
ATGTCATCAACGTTTTTACCGCTTTCCTTCCAGCTCTCCCAACTGGCTGGGGGGAAGAGATCGGATTTTATCCATTCCGCGTGGTAATATTTTTTTGTGGAAGGTTCAGCTAGGTAATTTCCGGCGAAGCCCATTTTAACCATCGTATCTGCCATAAAATGGTCGTCATCCAGGATCATGCCCTTACGGATGCGGAGCAGCTTTTCAGCGGCATACTTGCCTATGATCATCCCTCTCAAGTCGACCATATTCAGACCATCCAATTCCCCCGGCCACCACATCAGGTCCACGTCGGCCAGGATGTTCATGAGCATACACATCGTGTAATCCGTGCCGTTTCGAAAAGAATCAGACACAAAGGCATCGCAAGCACTGTTGCTGAACGTCGCCACTGGAACGTGATAGAACTTGGCCATTTCTATCAAAGCCAACGTACTGAGAACATTTTCCGGACCCGCGGTATAACGGCCTACCTTCATATCTAGCAGACCGGTTCCCAGAGACCATTCAATCGGCCATCCCGGCGCTGCGGTCTGGTAGAGGGTCATGTTCCCCAAAAAATTGGCGTTTTCCTGCAAAATGTTGCCTGCTTCGGTCATGGGGGCCGTCGCGCCGGCGAGCGTCATGAACTGCATCATGATGGGAGGCTGGTAAGGGGCGAGATCGAGTATGCTATCCACCAGTGCACGTCCATTCTGGAACGGCTCAGAGGGATTTATGATGGCAGTGTAAACCGGGCGCTCCCTGAGTCGGGCTCGGTCGCCTAAGACGGCATCAAGCATCTCCAGGAGAAAAGGGGTTACCCCTTCTTCCTCGACGGCCCCGACCGTGTGTTTCCTGACGAGTGAAAGCACCGTCCGTGCAGTTCTCAACATGCGCATGGGCGGGGGCACATCGTTGGGTAACACGAGAGGAACAAATTCCGTTATCTCATCCATGACATCGATCAACTTGGTGGTCTCCACCAGGTCATCCAGGGTGCTGAGTCGCTTCTGGTTGGTTTCCAAATCCAGGATGAAGGTGGACTGGCCTGGAGAAACAAAGGAGAGCGAGCCGTCCCCGACGATAAAATCTTTGGCCGGATCATGGCCTGCCTTCAAGAATCGGGAAGGCAGCGTTTCCAGGGCCTTTTCGACAAGCTTGGCGGGAATCGTGGCCGAGAGATTACCCCGGTTCACTCCGCATCCCGCAGCTTCAAGGATCTTGAGTGCCCTTTCATTGTTAAACTGGATACCGATCTTTTGCAATAAATCCAGCGATTTTCCGTGGATGCGCTCCTTCTCCTTCCGGGAGAGGAGCGAAATGCGGGGCATACACCGTTTAGCCTTTTCTCCAGCCATGTGTTTACTCTCCTTTCGATTCTGTATTATGGATCTGCGTGCCTCATACATGCTGATTTCTCCCATTCCCTCCTTGATGAAGAATCTCATAAAACCCGGAAGAAGACCGCTGCATCATTTCTGCAACAACCCCTTGCGATCTTGAGATCCCCTTCCATTGTCTATTATATTAATTGAATGTTTAATTAATATAATGATGGTGTACATCTGTCAACGCCAAAATGATCCCGTGTGATAAAATCTTTTCCTGCCTTCGTACGGCTTCCAATTCCACTACATTTGCCAGAGGCCCATGCGTGCTATCGGAGCGGCTTTCAGGCTTTCAAAGTCTTTATCATGATGCCGTGGCAGCACGCATTCCAGCCGTAACCTGCGAGCAAGCGGGTTGTTTGCCTGTTCCTTCCAGCATCATCCTCTGCCCTTACGCACGGGATCGATACGCCATGCCAGGTTCCAGCAGGGAAGGCCACTTACGCTCCATCTGAGAGGCCCAACTCTTGAGAGCACCCGGTCAGAGCTTGTCCTGCATACGAAGCAGGGCCATGTATGCCTTCACGCTCAGGTACTTGAGCGGTTCTGGGGGCAGGGGGATGTATCTCTTCTGGAAGAATGGCATCTCCTTCCACTGCTCGGAATTTCCGGCATGCATATCAGCGATGATCTTCCCGAACAGGTATGCCAAGCAGACCCCATGCCCGGCATAGCCGAGACCATAGTAGACATTGCGCTGCTTGCCGATAACGCCGACGGAGGGTTCAAAGTCCAAAGGGATGTCCAGGAGTCCAGTCCAGATATTGTCGAAATCAATCCCCTCGAGCGCCGGGTAAACGCGTGCGAGTTCCTTCTGGAAGGCCGGGCGACGGAGATTAAGATTCTTCCGGTAGACGAGGCCGTTGTTGAAGAAGTATTCAGCGTTCCCGGCGCCGAGCATGATTCTGCCGTCCTCGGTCGCGGTGAAGGTGATGAGATAGGTGCGGTCATCGTGAAATTGGATCTTGCTGTTCCAGCCGAGGGTAGCGAATATGTCCGGACCCAGGGGCCGCGTCGACACCATATCGCAATGCACGGCGGTTATCGTGTTTTTGAAGTAAGCGAGCTTGCTGGTGTAGGCGTTCGTGCCAAGCACGATGGCCTTCGCCCGAACCTTATGCAGCCTGCCGTGGGGATTGGCCACCGTAAGGCGCACGATCTCTCCTTCCTCAATCTTGAGCACGGTACTATCTTCATGGATGATGACGCCGGCCTTTTCTGTGGCCCGCTTGAGCGTATGGACCATCATCATGGGATTGAACTGCGCCGCGTTCGGTTCATAAAGACCCCCGAGGTAAGCTGTAGTACCGAGTTCATGGATCACCCGCTCGCGATCCCAGTATTCGACCGGAATTCCCATTGACACCGCTTTCTCTGCGTATTCCCTGGATTTCCTGACGCCCTCCGCGCTCAGGTTCGCGAGTAATGTCCCCTTGAACCAGATCGTGGAGCCCATGCCTTCATCATGCATCAGTGCCACGATCTCCTTCACACATTGCACGGTTACATCGTAGATCAAACGATGCACTTTCGGATGAGCTATTTGCATGAACTCAGTTGCGGTTTGGGGCAGGCACATCCCGGCATGCCTCCCCGAAGCCCCATGCCCCAACTCTCGCGCTTCCAGCACCACAACAGTTTGACGGGGCAGGAGCCTTTTCATATGATAGGCCGCGGACAATCCGGTATAACCACCCCCGATAACCGCCACATCAACCTCGATGTCTTTATCAAGGGGGGGTGTCTTCGGGGGTCGATCCCCGATCCATGGGCTCGTATTGGCATCGAATTCCATGCGTTCTTTGTATATCAGCGGTGTGGCAATCTCGACCCCGGCAAGGGCGGCGGCAACACCTCCAGCGGTTATGGCGGTTCTTTTCAGGAAATTCCTCCGGGTAACTCTTTCCGACATGTTTCACCTCCTTTTGGATTTCAGCTTTGTTGCTCTCGCCCGCAGAAAAAATGTGCGCCGTGATGACCGGCACACTGTATTTGTGGTGTTTCCGACAAGGTCTTCCCTGTTCCCGCACCGCATCAATCACGATCTCCCTTCTTTCCCGTCTCAGGCGGCCTTGCCGCGCTCGAAGCCTCCGGGTGAGTCTTCCCAGCGGTTCTACTCGTAGAGAAACACCATAAGGCCCCCAGGGATCTCTCCTGCATATGGCTTTGTGAGGCCTGCTATGGCTGTCCCTACGAGCAGTTTGTTGAGACCGGACAGGTAGTCCGCGCTCCCCACCCGGAGAAACAGGCCCAAAACCTGGGCGTAGCGGCCAATCGCGGCCCGCCGCTCTCCCCTGAGATCGGCGGCCATCCCCAGGTAGAGCATATCCGCGGCCCGTTCGTTGTTCGCTTGGGATCCAACGATGCCGTCATCAAGGGATTGTTCAAGAAGATCAATCCCTGCCTCGACGTCAGCCGTGTTGGCCGTCTCAGGGTCAAAGCCTCTTCTCAGGTGAAACCTTCCGGCAATCTGATAATATCTTGGTTCTTCTGGATCAGCGGATCGTGCTGCAGCAAGGTGGGCCAAGATGGCAACGATATCCGTGCGGTCCACCTGATAGACCAGTTCAGCCTCCATGTACGCAACGAAGCCATCCCGGTGACGGTTGTCCTGCCATGCATAACCGGGGAGCGCCGCAGGGCTGACAGCCGGCGTCCCGCCGTTTAACTCCGCCCAAAAGTCGTAGCCGACATACTCGTTTCCGCAAGCGGGTGCTCCACCCGAGGCCACCCAGAAGAAACCGTCTGCCGGTTGAAAAACAACCGAGGTTACATTGGACGAGCTACCTACGGTGTTGCCAGCTCCCCGTTCTCTCTGTACCTCGGGTATCATGTCTATATGGTTGCTGATGAATTCAGCCATCAACCCTGGTTCGATGAGTCCATAATGACTCTTGACAAGAGACAAGAGCCTTGCATACCTGCCACCGACATCCCTCATCTGGATGTTCAGCTTCGCCGCAAGATCGTTGGAGATCTGCTCCGGGGTCAGGGCGTAGTTGGTCATCACCACAGAGTCGTCCTCCATTCCCCGGATGCCCAGGCGCTGCTTGGTGGCCTCGAAAGCCAAGGCCTGACCTGTCTTGCCGTCTCCCACCACCAGCCCGAATGAGCCGCACCTGGGCTTACTCTTCAATAGAGTTGACACAGCCGCCAGGTTGTCCGTCTTGCGCATGATCTCGTTCTCAAAGATCGTGAAGGAGTATCCGTTGGGGTTCGCGCCGAGAAATGGCATCCAGTGGCCACTGACGACTATTCCGGTCTCGTTCATTGCGCTGTTGCACTTGAGCAGCCCAGCAGTTGAGACACTGGCGTACCGATATGCCCCAAGATAGTCGTAGATGAGAATGACCTGGTTCTCCACCCACTGCTTCTGCCAGTCGTAGTCCGTGTTTCGTCCCACGATGAGCTTGCCGCTGCTCGTGGCATCCCCGGATACCATGACACCGCTGCATTCACCCCCTGAAAGGCCCGCGGCATTAAACATCGTGACCATATCATAGTCCGACAGAAAAGAGGCCCGAAACACGGTCTTGAAATCGAGCACACTGCCGTCCGCGATCCCCTTGAGCTCCTCAAGGTACTCGTGGGGCATATTCCTCTCCATGGGTCCGAACACCTTCTTGTCCGCTTCTTCCATTTGTTGGGCGATCTCCTCCGGTGTCAAATCCGCCGGGGGTTGTCCATGGTAGAGAGGATCGGCGAAGAACTGAAAGGTTGGTCTATTGATGCAGTCCTTGAGGAGGATGCCATGCTGGAAGCCCAGCTCGTACGGGGTCGGCCCTGTCAGCCGGACGACCTTCATGTTCCCTTCTCTGGGCTGCATCGTGGCCGTGCCGAACCTGAGCCCGCCGTCTCCGGTGGGCTCGAGGGGTGTGGCGCGCACCCGCTCCAGCACCTCGGCCGTGGGAAGATAGCCGCTGCCGTCAGTGAGCCCCTCCTCCCGACACGCGGTAAAACCAATCACCACCACGATCATGGAAAAAACCATCCAGTCAAACCGCATTGCCTTTTTCATGACAGCCTCCTTTTATTCCATTATCTATTCCCTTTCAAAGACGGCCACGCCGTCCACAAAGGTCTTTTCAACGAAGTTCAAACCGTAGTCATAGTCGAAGAATGTCCTCATTATGGTCCATAGGCTGATGAGGTCGTCAAGTCCGTCGACGGTCAAGATCACCATGTCCGCCCGTTTCCCGACCGCGAGGCTCCCCACCATGTCCTCCATGCACAACGCCTCGGCCGAGCCATACGTATAGTAGTACAGCGCGTCCTCCACGCTGATGGCATTGTGCTTTCCGGGGTTTGTGAAGAGATCATAGAAGATGCGCCGGTTGGCGACCAGGATGCCCGCGAACGTCGACCAGGGGTTGGAAATGCAACGATCTGAACCGAACGAGACAGGAATGCCCACCTCGGCCATGGTTTTCCACGGCATCATCTTGGGGTAGATCTGGACATCGTTCAT
>CAYGXB010000210.1:0-5848 GCA_964353605.1 uncultured Bacteriovoracaceae bacterium | reverse complement strand
GGGTCTGGACGCGGCGGGTCACAGCGGCCACAACTTGCGCAGGGGGCCGGAGATATGGGCGACGTCCCTGCCCCTGATGATGGCATGTTTGACATCGATGATATCGGCGAAGTAGCGGGGCATGGACGGTGTTAGACGATGATCTCCTTCAGGAAGGAAGCGGCATCCTCGGGAGAAGTCAAGTTGATATACACGTCCGAACCCCACTCGAAACCGGTGATGAAGGTGAGCCGCGGCAGAATCTCCATATGCCAGTGATAGTACTGTTCGGAGGCGATATTGAAGGGGGTGGTGTGGATGACATAGTTGTAGGCTGGGTTGTTCAGTGCCTCGTCGAGGCGCAAAACCACCTCCTTGAAGATCAGGGCAATCTCCCTGATCTCTCTTGGTTCGATATTCTCGTACCGCGGTGTGTGCCGCTTGGGGAGTATCCAGGTCTCAAAGGGCACGCGCGGCGCAAAGGGCTCAATGGCGAGGAAATCTTTGGTCTCGGATATTACCCGTATCTCCTGCTGGATTTCCTGTCTGATTATGTCGCAATATACACACCGTTCCTTGTAGTCGAAATGCTTCTTTGCCCCTTCCACTTCCTCCAGAACCCCCCGGGGCACGATGGGTAGCCCCATGAGGATGGAATATTGGTGGTCAAGGGTTGCACCTGCCATCTGGCCATAATTCTTGTAGAGGAGCACGTATCGCATCCGTGTATCCCTTTTCAGGTCAAGCACCCGGTCCCGGTACGCCCAAAAGATATTTTCGAGCTCGCCGGATTCCATCTGGGACTGCCGTATGTCGTGCCGGGGCGTTTCGATGATCACCTCGTTTGCACCAATCCCAGAGATCTTGTCATAGAGGCCCTCTCCCATGCGTTTGAGTTCTTCTTCCACAACGAGGATAGGTGAGCGGTTCGGCACGACCCGCAGTCTCCACCGGGAATCATTCGGCTGGGAATCGCTGGGGCGGTTGGAGAGGATTTCGGGAGGGCAGAGGTGTTCATTGCCGGGGCAGAAAGGGCAGAGGATTCCAGCCGAGGAGAAGCCCCCTTCCTTCGGGATGATGGGTGTCCGTCCCGTCCCATCCGCTATGATGACCCATCGGTCGACTATGGGATCCTTCCTCAGCTCTGACATTGCTCACCCACTTTCAGCGTGACTTCAGGAATTATGCCACCCAACTGCCGGATAAAGAATACGCTCCAGCCTTGGAAGGTTTTTTCGAACCCGTTTTCGCTCTGCGATGCGCACTCTATCGGTAGGACTACAATATCCCAGGGCACACTGGATTCAATGACCGCCTTGAGATTCCTCGCCTTATCTTCGAATACGACCTCCTTCTCCCGGTAGACCCCCCGTTCCTTGACGTGCTTTTCTTTCATCAGGGGGGCGTCAGTGAAAACCATGAGGTTCCATTCCACGACCAGCCAGGATGGCTCCTGCCCGGTGCTTATATCATGGAACAGACGGACCGTTCCCCCTGGATCATAGTGGTAATGTTTGGCAACATGCAAAGGGCCCGCTGCATAGTTGAAGGATAGGTAGCAGTGGTCTCCAAAACCTGACCATTCCTTGAGTTCAAAGGGCACATCGGCAGTCAGTGATGTATTTAACCGTCTCCCCCGGATTATGCTGTCCAGATCTGGCGGGCTCGTAAGGACATGGGTCATGAAGGCCAATCGCGGATACCGGTCGTAGATGAGCAGCTCCCGGAGCTCTTCGGTGGAGGCAAAGGGGATATCATGGATGGAGAGCGGCTTGTTGGAGGTATGCCCACTTGAACCGCCGGCATTGTTGAGGATCTTTTCGTGGTAGATCTCGGGATGCCGCATCATGATATTGGAAAGGCTGTAATGGGAGGGCTTATGTTCAAGGGCGAACACCGCGGCGTTGTTATGAGGGGAGATGTAACAGTTCAATGTCTTGCCGGATATCAGGATCTCCTCCTTGCCGTCCAGATCATGGTCATACCTTTCCACGAGGAATGGTTTGTCTTTCAGGCGGCGCGAATCGATGATCTCCTCTGCTTTGAGGAGGTTTTCGTAAACGGCATGCCGTATGGTGCTCAAGTAAACGCCGCCGAAGAGTCCATGCCAGTATCCGCAATTGCACTGCCCCATGAAGAGATGCTTCAAGGCCTTGGGTGGCATCCCATACTGGCGGGCCAATGCGCTCACCTTGAGCATCTTCTTGTGCATGAGGTTCGATTCGGGGTACTTCGAAAGAAAGTTATCCCAGAAGCCGCCTCTCAAGAAGGCCCGCTTTCGCTCCCAATCAGGGGAGAGTTTCGCCTCCTTGATGAGCCGCTCATAGTACCGGCCCTGCTCATAGAATAGGCTCCATTCCATCATTTCCTGGTAGGATGCCGTGGGTAGGTAAGTGAGACCTCGGGGGGGATATTTGGAGATCGCGTCGGAGAGTGTGATGACCTCGATATCTGAAGCGACGCGGGACATGGCATCGAAGAAGCGCTGCAACCAGCCGTCTTGGTAAACCCATTTCCAGGTCCCCGGCCACATCCCGAATTTTTCTCCATCGTCGCCATAGGTAACGACCCTGACCCCCCGGTCCCGGAGACGGAGGAGATATTCAATGATCTCCTTGGGCTCCTTGAAGGGGATGGTGTAACGCAGGCGCATATCGATGGGAAAGACCCGGAGCTGATATCCTTCCCGCTCGGTGACATAGGAGCCGTGGATATCCTCAGGGTTAAGACCGGAGGCGAGGAAATGGGTGTCATCGAGGAGGGTATACTCCATGCCGAGACCCGCTATCTTCTTCGGGAGGCAGGGATCCCATATCCTCTCTGCGCACCATATGCCCCGGGGTCGCCGCCGGAACCGCTCCTCCACGAAGCTATTGGTGAGGGCTATCTGCCGCTTGGCATCATCCTCGGGGATGACCGAGAGGATAGGCTCATAGAATCCGCCGCCCATGATCTCCACCTGACCCCGGTCCACCATCGCATTGACCAGATTGTAAAACTCGGGCAGATGTTTGTCGAACCACTCCAGGAGGGGCCCCGTATAATGGAGCGTCATCTTCAGATCCGGGTACCAGATTAAGGTCTCAAGAAAAGGAAGATAGCATTCCCGCGCCCCCCGTTCGAAAACATAGGGATAGTTGCCGACTGGCTGATGAGAATGGACGCAGAACGCGAGGCTGATCTTGTCAGACATACCACATCATCCTTTCAAAGCCTTTTTCAGGGACATCGAGGGCTAACAATCCGGAGCTGGGGTGCCTTTCCAGCTCCAACCCCTCATTCAGGAGGGTGATGTAAAATCTGAGACGCTGGGTTGGGGCGGCCCCGAGCATGGCAAAGGGGACCTTGAACTCCAGGATCGAGTCGTAAGCTACCTCATGCAATTCCCCCACCGTCATGAGATGCCCGCCTTCATCGCGATACAGCTTCATCCTTTTTTCCATGATCGGTATGGAGAGGCGCATGGATTCGGGGGAGGTGAAGTTGACCCTGATAATGGCCTTATCCGGCATGCTGGAAAAGTCCATGCGCATGTACAGACTCTCCATATCAAAGCCATAATACACATGGACGATAAACTTGATATGTCTATGCATGCTGGAGGATGCGGCTTTTGCAATATAAAATCCGGCTTTGCGCCACTCGTAGAAATGGGAAATCTTCCCGTCGATGATGGGGTAGATGAACCCCACCGGTGCCTTGAGCGGGGTGATATCTTGCGGAGTGAGGATGCTCTGGGAAAGATAGGGGGGCGGGGTATCCTTATGGATTTCGTAGCAGTTCCTCAGGTGCATCCGAAATAACCGATCGAAGTCCTCATCGTTCACGCTCGTGAAGTCATCGCCGTACCACCAGAACCAGTCGCTGCCTTCGGCGATATAGATCTCCTCCCAGGCCAGGGATTTGGCATCGCTGCCTTTGGATGCAACATATTTCCTGGTTTTTGCCAGGTATTCCCAAGCCTTGCGGTCCTCTTCATGCCCGATCCATATGGCAAAGTTGTGGTTGATCCATGACCCGGTATAGAGATTCGAGATGCGCTCATCCGTGGGATGAGACGCAAGGAATGCAGCAAAGGTTGAGGTCTTGATCCCTTCGGTGGTAGTTAGGCCCTGATACAGCCCGCGGAGGAAACCCTCACCGCCATCGACGTAATACTCCCAGGGATTTTCGCCGTCCAGCACAATGGAAACGAAGGGGGCGAAATCATAGGCTTTTGAACCCTTGCGGATATTGGTAAGATGGCTCAGGAAGTCGCCTGCGGCTTGCTGCGGAGGGTTCTTGGCGTAGACGAACCCGATGAGATCGGCCATGGCCCTGTCCCTGAAGAACATATCGATGGAAGCCTCCCCATATACGACCCGGTATGGTCTATAGAGACGAGAACCGGTTCTGGATTCCCTCAGGGAGCAAAAGAGGATATCCTCGTCCGTGGCTGTCCATTGCAATCCGTTTTTGGCGAGAATCTCCACCATCTCCGGACATACGGAGCCCTCTGCCGGCCACATCCCTGCGGGCTTCACCCCGAAGATCTTTTCGTGGAGTTTCATCGCCCTCATCACCTGGTCATTGAGGTCCTCGGGATATGAGAATCCCTCCTCCGGGAGCCGGGTATCCATGCATCTCAGGGCATACCCGACGTTCATTAACAGCGGGCCTATGGGATGGTAGAACGGAGAGGTCGCGATCTCAATCTGCCCGCTTTCTTGGGCGGCCAGGTAGAGTGGGATAATATCCTTCATGATGCTTATGTGGGTGTCCAATACATAGAGCTTGTCGGCCTCGGTATATCCTCTCCCCTTTTTGATGAGTTCCCCTATCCCCTCGTCTTTCCTGCCCATGAACCCAATCCAGGTAAGGTTGAATAGGACCTGAAGGTCGAGGATGTCCTGATCGGAGAACCTCTTCACCGCGTTTTCAAGGTCGGATGTCCCCTTTTTCGCGAGGAGGTTTATGTATCTGCGGAAGGGGGCGATCATGGTATCATGGCTGCACATGAAGAAGCGGTCGACGATCTGCTTTTTCTCATCCTGGAGGAGGTCTGATGGGGCCTTGGCTGAAAGGTAGAAATCGTTGTCCCTCAATCCCCCTTCCGTATAATCGAGGAGCTGAGATAAGAGCGAGGGGACGAGGTTGAAGGTGCCCTTGACCTCGGGAAAGCCTTTCAGGAAGGCGATCATATCATAGTAGCCGCGTACGGCATGCAGCCTTACCCATGGCATGTGATAGGAATTGGTTACCGGGTCTTTGTAGTAAGGCTGGTGCATGTGCCATAGAAAACCAACCGTGATATCCTTCATCTCTTATCCCTTATCCCCCCAGACAGTTTAAGATGTACCGCCGCTTTCTCCCCAATGCTATATGTCAAGAGGTCATATCCGATTTGGTAGCGGAGGAGGGACTTGAACCCCCGACTCTGCGGATATGAGCCGCATGCTCTCACCAACTGAGCTACTCCGCCACGGAGACCTCTTGTACTTAACTCGTCCCTTTTTGTCAATAACTTTAGCCAGTGTGGACAGACTGCTGCAGCCGAGGATAGGGCTCAGGCCTTGTCGTGCAAGGCTCAATTCCCCCGACCCCGCCCGTGCTATCACACCAAGCATCCGAACAGCTCTGCAGGCAGGAGGTGAAAGAAGCTTTCCAGAGAAGACACCCTCCCCTCGAAGGGGGGGATATATTTTGCACGAGTTCCTCAAGATAATTTCCTTTCCTGCAAAATTGTGGGTTAGGGAGCGGGCCGGGGCGAAGGGCCCATTCGTATTTTAGATTCTCCACACGGAAGCGTACTTTTCGCTCATGATGTACATGTACCCCTCTCCCCTCCCGAGCGAGGGGCGAGGGGACTCTGGTCCCATTGTCTTGGAGA
>CAYGXB010000209.1:0-5857 GCA_964353605.1 uncultured Bacteriovoracaceae bacterium | reverse complement strand
GGGGCGGCGTTTTCATAGAGACTGAATTCGGGGATATCGACGCCACCATCAAATCCCAGATAGACCACATCCGGGAGACCATCCTGGAGGGTAAATGATTGAGCTCGCGAAGATGCGTACCATCCTCAAAGATATTGACCCCATCCAGGTGCGCGGCAAAGTCACGAACATAGTCGGCCTTGTGATCGAGGGTCATGGTCCCGGCAGCGCCATGGGCGGCATGTGTGAGATCTTTTCCAAGGATATGCACAAGTCCATCATGTCCGAAGTGGTTGGCTTCAGGGACAAGCGCGTTCTCTTGATGCCGCTCGGCGACCTCGACGGGATCGGCCCCGGCAGCGCCATTGTCGCGCGGAGATCCAACCCCTTGGTCAGGGTCGGCAACGAAATGCTCGGCAGGATAATCGACGGTATGGGTAACCCGCTCGATGGAAAGGGTATCATGACAATGGACAGCGAGAAACCGCTCTACGGCAAGCCCCTGAATCCGCTCAAGAAGAAGCGCATCGACGAACCGTTGGATCTCGGGATCAAGGCGATCAACGCCATCCTCACGGTGGGCAAGGGCCAGCGCATGGGCATCATGTCAGGCTCTGGCGTGGGCAAGAGTGTCCTCCTCGGTATGATGGCGCGACATACCAAGGCCGACGTCAATGTCATCGCGCTCATAGGGGAGCGGGGCAGAGAGGTCAGGGAGTTCATCGAACGGGATCTCGGCGAGGAGGGCCTGAAGCGATCGGTTGTCATCGTTGCTACATCCGACCAACCAGGCCTCATCCGAATTCGCGGCGCTTACCTCGCCACCACCATCGCGGAGTTCTTCCGGGATCAGGGCAAGGATGTGCTACTCATGATGGACTCTGCGACCCGCTTAGCCATGGCCATGCGTGAGATCGGCCTGGCTATCGGGGAACCTCCGACAACGAAAGGCTACACCCCCTCCTTCTTCGCCAAGATGCCAAAACTCATGGAGCGGGTGGGGAACTCATCGTCCAAGGGGAGCATCACCGGGCTCTATACCGTGCTCGTGGAAGGCGATGACTTCTCCGAGCCCGTAGCCGATACCATCAGGTCCATCGTCGATGGACATATCAACCTGTCCCGGGACCTCGCGGCACGCAACCAGTACCCGGCGATCGATATCCTCAGGAGCATCAGCAGGGTGATGTCGGACATCGTTGACTCCGAGCACCTTGAACTCTCCCTTAAAATCAAGAAGCACATGGCGGTCTACGAAGATGCTCGCGACCTCATCAATATCGGCGCTTATGTCCCGGGAAACAACCCGGATATCGATACTGCCATCCAGTATATCGACGCCATCAATACCTTCTTGAGCCAACGGGTCGATGTAAAGACCTCAATCGAGGAAACCATCGTCGGTATGCGACAGATACTGAGTGCGGGGGGGAAGTAAGTGTTCAGGTTCAGGTTCGAGGTCTTACTAAAGGTCAAGAGGGTAAAGAAAGATATAGCCCTCCAGGCCTTTGCGACCGCCCAAAGGTATTTCTATGCCTTGCAGAGCGAGAAGATGGGCTGCTTGAACACGATCGCCAAAGCCGGTGACGAACTCCTTGAATTGTTCAAACGGGAGGTAAAAGCAGACGAGCTCATGCTGTTCTATAATTATCAGACCTACCTCCTGGACAAGATCAAGGACCTGGAACAGGAGATCGAACAGGCCGGCCAGGAGTTAGAGCGAAAGCGGGAGCAGTTCATGAAGACCAGGAAAGAATTCAAAGCCATCGCGCGGCTTAAGGATATCCGAATGGAGCGGTACAACATCGAGCATGGAAAACTGGAAATGAAGATCATCGATGAGATGGCGGTAACACGACATACGAGGGCACAATGACCATAAAGAAAATACTGATCATCTTTATCATCCTGAATTTACTTTTCATGGGCGCCTATGGGTATATGCGCTCGAAGAGCGAGGCGGCGGAAGAGAAACAGCCCGCGAAAAAACAGGATAGCCAGGTTCCGGTCCCTATCAGTGCCGAAGCGCAGTGGAGCGCCCTCCAGAGGAGACAGGAAGAGCTTCGAGTAAAAGACATGGAACTCAAGGCACTCGAGGCCCAGATCTATGAGAATATCAAGAAGCTCGAACAGCTCGAGGCGGCCCTCAAACAGGACGTCGCTGCCTTGAGGACCTTGTCGGACGAGCGGATAAAACACCTCGTGAAGATCTATTCTTCCATGAACCCCAAGGCGGCTGCGAAACTCATGGACAACATGGATCTCCTCGTGGCGGTCGAGGTGTTTCACAACATGAAGGGCGAGATAGCGGGCGGTATCCTCGCCAACATGGAAGCGACCAAAGCCGCATCGATTACCAAGATGCTCGCGACCTACCGCGCGGCTAAGCAGGAGACCACAACGCCTTAACTTCGTCCCCGTCCCCTCCATCACAATTTGGCAGGATAGCAAAATCGGATGTGACGCCTGTCATGCCTTTTTTCTATCCTGAAAAATGTAGGGCATACTAACTTGCAATCAATTTCCAATCAAAAAAAGTATAATCTCCCAAATCTCCTTGAATCTTAAGAGGATCAAGGATCCGCGGTAGTCGCTGTTCGCCGAACTTGAGACCGGGCGAGCAACGACTGTAAAGGATGTGTAGTTTCCTGAAGATTCGGGGGGGGCTGGGGTATGAGATGCTCTTGATTGCACCTAGGTATCATGCGTCCGGCTTTCGGACTGCTTCTCGGCATTTCTCATTAGCAACCGCATCCAGCGGGCATCTGACACCTGTCGGACATGACATGTCGTTTCTTGACCAAGAGGGAGTTCTGTGGGATCGATCTCCGCTGCCAATGAGATTCCGAAACCCTTCCCGGAAATCTCTGGACAAATGCATGCGATATGGTATTGACAGGGGCATTTAGTCGAAAACAACAAAAGGGGCAATGCATGAAGGAGAAGGTGGAAACTATCCTGAAAGATACACTACAAATTCTCACAGAATCAGGGAGTCTTCCGCCTATTGAGAAGCTGGATTATGCTGTCAGCATACCCCCCCATAAGGAGTTCGGGGATTTTACTACCAATGCTACTATGATTATCGCAGCAAGTACAAAGAGCCACCCTCGGAAGATAGCAGGTGTTATTGCCAATGCAATGACAGAACATATGGATATTTTTGAAAAAGTGGAGATTGCCGGTCCCGGCTTCATCAACTTCTTCATGAAGCCCATGCAATGGGTTGGTGTATTGCAAGAGATCCACGCGCAGAAGGAAGCATTCGGCAAGAGCACCTTCGGGGCAGGGAAAAAAGTGCAGGTGGAGTTCGTGAGCGCCAACCCGACGGGGCCGCTGCACGTCGTACACGGCAGGGGCGCGGCCGTAGGAGATACGCTGGCAAGGATCCTTGATGCCACCGGCTTTGACGTGCAGCGCGAATACTACATCAATGATACCGGTAACCAGATGAACATGCTCGGACGCTCGGTATTTTGCAGATATAGGGAAATCTTCGGCTTGGGGGGCGAGTTCCCCGAGAACGGGTATAAAGGGGCATATGTCAGGGATATTGCTTTAGAGATGCAGGCGCAGTACGGGGATGCCTTGCTCAAGCTCGCCGAGGATGAAGCCATCGCTCAGTGTACAGAATATGCCGGAGAGAGCATCCTGACCGGGATCAAAAAGGACCTCCTGGCCTTCAATGTCCATTTCGACTACTGGTTCAACGAATCAACGCTCTACAAGGAGAACAAGCTCGTTGAAACCCTAACCTATCTCAGAGGGAACGGCTTCATCTATGAATCCGAGGGCGCGTTATGGTTCAGGAGTTCCAGTCTCGGGGATGAGAAGGACCGGGTGCTCATGAAACAGGACGGAGCGCTCACAGATTTTGCGCCGGATATTGCGTATCACCAGGATAAGCTCGCGCGGGGGTTCGAGCAGATCATCGATATCTGGGGAGCGGACCACCACGGTTATATACCGAGGATGAAGGCGGCGTTCAAAGCCCTTGGCGCTCCCGAGGACTGTTTTCACGCCCTTCTGATCCAACTCGTCTCGCTTGTCAGGGCGGGAGAGCCGGTGCAGATGTCAACGCGGTCGGGTGATTTTGTCACCTTACGGGAGATCCTGGACGAGACAGGCAAGGATGCCGCCCGGTATTTCTTCCTCATGCGCAGGTGCGACAGCCATCTAGTTTTCGACCTCGAGCTGACGAAGAAGAAGGGCGAGGAAAACCCAGTGTACTACATCCAATATGCGCATGCCAGGATATGTTCCATCCTCAGAAAGGCTTCCCAAGATTTGCGTCCGGAGACCACATCGGCGGACTTGCGTCTGCTCGCTCAAGGTGATGACTTCGATCTGATCAAGATCCTGGCAATCTATCCTGATACCCTTGTTTCGTGCGCCAGCCACCTCGAACCGCATCGCATCGCCTTTTATCTTTTGGATCTTGCAACGGCATTCCACAGGTTTTATAATAAGAACAAGGTTATTTCCGATGATATTGGACTGACACAGGCACGGCTCCTCCTGATCGATGCGGTTAGGCAGGTAATCACCAATGGCTTGAATCTGATGGGAATTGATGCACCGGAGACGATGTAAGGGTCTATGGGAAGAAAGAGGAAGCATATAAGGCCTGCGGGATCGCTGGTCAAGAATATTGCCTTGTTCCTCCTTTCCATATCCATACTCGCCGGGGCGAGCTTGCTATTCCATAACATCATCCAGTGGCCCGATCTCCCTATTAAAGATATGATCTCCCGCCAGGCCGTCGAGGTCGCGAAACTCGATACGGCACCGAAAAGGCATCCTTTAGACAAGAATTCCGAAAATGGCACATCGCATGCTAAGGTCGGGGAGAGAGGTCCCGATAACAGACAACAAGAGACCGCCTCCATCAATGAATACCGATATACATTCTATGACATCCTCTATCACCAGAAGCAGAACACCTCCTCGGAAGAAAACCACTACTGCATCCAGATCGCGGCCTTCAAGTCAAGGAAGATGGCGCAGGAGTACAAGAAGGAGTTGAAGAGGACCAACCGTCTTGAATGCCGGGTAGTGAAGAAGAAGGAATTGACGGTTGTGCTCTGGGGAAGTTTCCCGACCAAAACAGCCGCCGAGCGCTACAATAAGCAGCTCTGCCGTGTCCTCGAACAGGAGTGCATGGTCGTGGAAATGTAGAGGTTTCCCCTGTCCTCTGCTTAAAAAGCTGGAGATCACAGAAAAGGAAATGAAGGGAGTGCATGGTCATCCATGTTGTCGGGGCACGGCCCCAGTTCATTAAGCTTGCGCCTGTCCTCGAGGCATTCCGGGAGTTATCGATCCCCTTCAAGGTGCTCCATACTGGCCAACACTACGACTATGGGATGTCCGAGCTGCTCTTCAAGAACCTTGAGCTCCCCGGGCCGGAATACAATCTCGGCATCGGGAGTGCATCCCATGCTCATCAGACAGGCATGATGCTGACCGGGATTGAGGAGGTCTTGCATAATGAATCCCCGACATTATTATTGGTCTATGGCGATACGAACTCTACCCTGGCCGGTGCCTTGGCCGCTTCCAAGCTCGGCATAAAGGTCGGTCACGTAGAGGCGGGCTTGAGGAGTTTCGATCGGCGGATGCCGGAAGAGATAAATCGGGTTGTTGCCGACCATCTGTCCGATTATCATTTCTGTCCGACCAGACGATCGGTTGAGCTTCTCAAGGCGGAGGGGATTACAGGCATGCTTACGGGCGATGTCATGGTGGACGCACTGCAACGGTTTTCCAATATGGAGGTGAAGAGCCCCTTTGAGCCCCCGTACATCCTCGCCACCATCCATAGGGCTGAAAACACAGACGACCACAAGCGCTTTCATGCCATATGGGAAGCCTTCCAGCG
>CAYGXB010000208.1:0-5862 GCA_964353605.1 uncultured Bacteriovoracaceae bacterium | reverse complement strand
TATGTCACCCTGAGCGCAGCGAAGGGTCTCATGCTTTGATTTTATAAAGAATGGGTTTTGAGCAACAGCCCGTTTCATATTGACAATTTGTGTTGCACGGCTGACGGTGGTGGTATGGCGAGGCCATTGAGGATCCAGTATCCAGGTGCCGTGTACCAGGTGATGTGCCGCGGGGACGACCGGAAGCCGGTCTTCCGCGATGATCATGATCGTGTGCGGTTTCTCCAGATCCTGGCGGACTCCTGCAAGAGCTATGCGGTTGTGCTGTATTGCTATGTCTTGATGGAGAAGCACTTCCATATATTCCTCGAAACCCCACGGGGAAACCTCAGCGAATTCATGCGTCAACTCAACATAACCTATACCTCCTCTTACAACCGGAGACACGAGAGGGTCGGGCACCTCTTCCAGGGGAGATACAAGAGCATTCTGGTGGAGAAGGAGGCATATGCCGCGATGCTCTCGCGCTCTATTCACTTGAATCCGGTGAACATCCAAGCATACAAACAGAAACCGCGCAAGGAAAGGGCGCGTTATCTGAAAGGCTATCCCTGGTCGACGCTTCCGGGATACATCGATGCGCGCAAGCGCGTCCCCTTCGTGGAATACGGTTTGATCTTGGGGGCGTACGGGGGCGATACGGAAAGGGGCCGGAAGGCTTACGGGGATGCGATTCGAGCGGATTTGGCCCAAGGCAGAGAGATCTCGGACAAGATCGCAGCGCAGAGCATGCTGGGGGGAGAGGGTTTCATCGACAGCTTGAGAAGAAGGTTACGAGGACCGGTGCGCGAGCTTCCTGCGGCACAAAAGCTCCGGGGGTATACGTCAAAAAAGAGGATCCTTCAGGCGGTTGCGGACGAGACAGGTGTGAAGGCGAAGGATATCGTGCATGCGCGTGGTCCGATACGGCAGCTGGCGATGGAGCTGCTCTATCGGCATGGTGGGCTGAAGGGACCGGAGATCGGGGCGATCTTTGGGGTGGATTACAGCACGGTGAGTCAGGGGCGGAAGAGGCTCAAAGGACGTATGGAAAAGGATCCCGAGTTCGCGCGACTGATGCATAAAATTGAAGACCATTTTTCAACATGAAACGGGCTGTTGCCCAAATGCCGTTAACCCTTAAAATGCAAAATCAAGATTCTTCACTTGGTTCAGAATGACAACTTTTTCAAAGAGTTACTTATGTCACCCTGAGCGCAGCGAAGGGTCTCATGCTTTGATTTTATAAAGAATGGGTTTTGGGCAACAGCCCGGAAAGATCTGACCCCCTAGTCGCTAGTCGAATCAAGGCCTGACGCCTTTGTTTCCCTGAGCCAGCCGTCTCCTGGAGAAGGCTCAACGCCCCGTGGCAATAGGTAGATCTTTGAGAGCCCGATGAGGAAGAAGGCACCCATGCACATCAAGCCAATCATACATACATCCGGCCGCTTCAGAAAGACGAGTGCCGTGCCAAAGCCGCCAATGAGTAGATTGAGATACAGCATCATCGGCCCATACACCGTGAGGTACACGGAACGGCGCGGTTTCGGCCCTGTCTCCAGGACCATCCGGTAGATAAGATGGCACACAAAGGCCACCTTCCACCAGCCAAAGAAGTTGCTTATCGGAACCCCGTTTGCGATGTAGGGCACATAATGACCGCCTTCCTCCCATACCCACCAGCCCCTATTCACCGCAAATGGATCCATCATCAGGTCCCACGCCGTGGTTGCTATGCCGCCGATGACTGCCATCATCAGATAGGACAATGCCCGATGGAGGAACGGACTGGACTTCTTCACCTCAGAGGGGATCAGGAAATCGGTGACGCAGTACGCGGAATAAAGGATCGGTTCCCACGCGAGGCACACAATAATAGGCACGGCCCATATCTGAAATCCCAAGAGCTCGGTGTAGTGGTAATGGCCGAAGACATACCCGTAGTGGACCCCCAGACCCTCGGCTAGGAAGGCTGTCAACACCGTAAGGATAAATGCCACCACGGTACGCCCCACTCCCTTGACGAGCATGGAGTTCCAGAAAAGGAACACGAGGTTCAGCAGGATTGAGATCC
The DNA here is from genome assembly GCA_964353605.1 of uncultured Bacteriovoracaceae bacterium. GTDB lineage: Bacteria > Desulfobacterota > Desulfomonilia > UBA1062 > UBA1062 > CAYGXB01. Next base: position 3,809 of record CAYGXB010000208.1, on the reverse strand, counting down.
AGACGGCAGTTTCAATCGGCCCCGGCTTCGCAATAGCGGTCTTATAGACAGTGTCTACATCCACGAAAAGGTATGAATAGATACCGTTGATGAGCGCTATCACAGTAAGGATCGTCATGTATATAAACGCGCCGCGACCGCGTTTGGTATCGTCCACGATTCCCTCCTTTCCCTGCTTTATCATGTGTGGTTCTGCTCCTCTACACCAAACCCGACCAGGTATGTACTACCCCGGATTATTCCGCCAATCTCAATTTCAACCGGAGGAATCATAGCAAATCTTTACCTGAGGTGTACACGAAAAATTATGCGGCTCTCCTCCCGGCAACCGAGGTCTACGGGATTGAAAACGACCGAATCGAAGGCCGCCTTTTCTGTCTGAGTGAAAGAATATGTAATGCCGTATCCGTAGGAGGTGATAGGCGATAGGGTCAGGTCTTGTTTTTTGCATTGTCCCGACATCCATGCCAAGGTCCTTTCCGTCACATCATCCACCATGACCATCAGATAGCATCTGAGCCCCCTGTCCTCAAACCACGCATGATGACTGCCGTCCATCTGCACCAGCTCACCCAAATGCACCTTGCGCTCCCTCCACGACCGGTGCTTCGACCGTTTCCGCTTCTTCTGCCACAGTCCCCCATCTACCAGGCCTCCTCAGAGACCCTTATTCCCCATCCTCGGAGGACATTCTTATCGAGTTATCAAGGGGGCATTATCAAAGAGTCGCGACACTATTGTGGTCGGTCTTCCTTGACACACTATGCTCGTTCCTGTATAGTCAACTTACATCAGTGATTTCCTACCATTATAATTCTTGATAAGGAGGGTTAAGCTATGTCGCACACAGGTAAACGCTTGATCGGCATCGGGCTCGCTTTCGCTTTTTCTGCAACGATCCTTTTCGCCCAACAGGAGCCGTCCCTGGCGCAACTGACCGCACCGAAAAGTCCTGGGGTCGTACCCAATCTTCCCAAGAACATACAGAGGGTTCCGGTCGTCACCTGCCCCGACCTTGCGATAACGGCCTTCACCGCCCAGAAGGTGGCTCCCGACACGATCAAATTCATCGGGACGGTGAAGAACATTGGATCCAAGGACTTCGTCTCGATGATGTACATAGCGGGCGATGCCAGCCTGTGGATTGAAGCGATTTTTCCGAACGGGCTGGAGCTCTACTTGGCCAGCTGGGGGCTCCCGAAGCTCGCCGCCGGCCAGGAGTTCACCGTATCCCCAACCAAAGCTTGGCCGTTAGTCTTCGCCCAAACCAAACCCCCCGGGAACCCCGTGGAGCTCCGGTTCCGCATCAAATACGACCCGCCAAGCACGCCCGACTGCTCCGCGCTTAACAACCAGATGATCATTCCCTACACCACGATCGAGCAGATCATGAAGTAGCGGACTGTTGCGCCGGTGGCGCAGAACCTTCCGGCGTGGGCGGGGGAGTAACACTGCACAGGCCCTGGCGGCCGCACTGTTTGGCCTGATCTTTGTGCTCGCCATCCCGGCCCTGAAGCCTCTCCCCTGGTGGCGCCCTCTCTATTCTGCTTCTCTTTCCTTGACAGAACCTGTTATACAGTTATTATTGATCCTATAACATTTTGCGAAGATAAGGAGGAGATATGGACAAGATATTAAGGATAGATATGGGCGCAGCAGGCGGTCCAAAGGCGACTGTGGTTCCAATAAAGGACTATGCCGGGTTGGGCGGAAGGGCATTGACATCGGCCGTCGTTTCAAAAGAGGTACCACCGGAATGTCACCCGTTGAGCTCAGCCAACAAACTCGTTATCGCACCGGGTCTTTTGAGCGGCACGGCGGCTGCCATGTCGGGCAGGATCTCGGTGGGCTGTAAAAGCCCTCTCACGGGCGGCATCAAGGAGGCGAATGCCGGAGGCCAACCTGGCCAGGTTCTCGCTCGGCTCGGGTATGCAGCCATCATCCTGGAAGGCGCACCCAAAGGCAAAGACCTGTACAAGATATTCATCAACAAGGATGGAGTGAAGATCACCACGGACAATACTTTAAAAATGTTGGGCAATTATGAACTGGTGGAAAAGATGAAGGCTGAATTCGGGGATAAGATCGCCTGCATGTCCATCGGACCGGCGGGTGAAATGAAGCTTGCGGCTGCCTCGATTGCCTGTACGGACATGGAGCTAAGACCGACACGGCATGCAGGACGGGGTGGAGTAGGCGCGGTCATGGGCTCGAAAGGCGTCAAGGTGATCATCCTCGATGATGACGGGATGGGTATGCGGCAGCCCAAGGACCCGGAAAAGTTCAAAAAGGCCAATAAGGAATTCACCGACGGCCTCAAGAAGCATAATGTTACCGGGCAGGCGCTTCCTGCATATGGAACCAATGTGCTGGCAAACATCCTGAACGAGGCCGGCGGTTATCCCACCTATAATTTTAAAGAGGGAAGATTCGCCGGCACCGCAAAGATAAGCGGCGAAACGGAAGCGGCCCTGGAAACCGAACGCGGCGGTTTGGCGACCCATGGCTGTCATCGCGGCTGCGTCATCCGCTGTTCGGGTACCTATCACGATAAAGACGGTCATTATCTCACCAAGCAACCCGAGTATGAAACGGTATGGGCACACGGGGCCCATTGCGGCATCGACGACCTGGATAAGATCGCCATGATGGATTTTCTCGAAGACAATATCGGTCTGGACACCATCGAGACCGGCGTTACCATCGGTGTAGCAATGGAGGCCGGCTTGCTGAAGTTCGGCGATGCGGATGCGGCAATCGACCTGATAAAGGAAGTCGGCAAAGGCACACCACTCGGCAAGATCATCGGCAGCGGAGCGGCGGTGACGGGCAAGGTCCTTGGCGTGGAACGGGTCCCGGTCGTGAAGGGTCAGGCCATGCCCGCCTATGATCCACGGGCTGTACAGGGCATAGGAGTCACCTATGCCACAACCACCATGGGTGCGGATCACACGGCTGGGTATGCGGTGGCCACCAACATCCTCAAGGTGGGTGGATTCGTCGATCCCCTGAAACCCGAAGGCCAGGTGGATCTCTCCCGGAACCTCCAGATCGCAACGGCATCGATCGATTCGACAGGGATGTGCCTGTTCATCGCCTTTGCCATCCTGGACCAGCCTGAAACCTTCCAGGCCTTCCTAGACCTCTTGAATGCCTGCTACGGGCTCAATTTTACGGCTGATAGCGTGGTGGAGTATGGGAAGAAGATCCTGAGCATGGAAAGGGAATTCAATAAGCGGGCAGGCTTTACCAGCCAGCACGACCGCCTGCCGCACTACTTCAAGACCCAACCGATCCCTCCCCACAACGTAACCTTCACGGTCAAGGACGAAGATCTCGACAAGGTATTCAACTGGTAAAATTCAATGCCCGGCACGGAAGAGGCGCTCTAGCGCCTCTTCCGTGAGATTGTGTAAAGGTAGAGATGCCGATCACGGTAAAACTATTTGCCAGCCTACGCAAGGGACGGTTCGATATCGATGACTGGGCATACACACCCGGCATCACCGGCAGACAGATCATGCATGACATCGGCATACCGGAAAAGGAGGTAAGGCTGATCTTCGTGAACGGTCGCCATGCCTCTCTGGAAGATCGGCTTGCCGATGGAGACACCCTCGCCCTCTTCCCCCCGGTCGGGGGAGGGTGATGTGGAAAAGATAGGCGATTTCCTCATCACCCACGCCCAAGGTGGCATGCTCCCCTGGGCTGTGGAAGTGCAGGCTGTAAAGGAGTTTTCCCTCTCCTGCCGGGAAGTCGAGCTGGCAGCCCTTGCTGAACGGGAAACAATGCAGGTTCCCGCGGTTCTG
>CAYGXB010000207.1:0-5898 GCA_964353605.1 uncultured Bacteriovoracaceae bacterium | reverse complement strand
GTTCGGGGTATTCCTCCTCGAGTTTGATGAGCTCGCGCATGTGCGCGTCGTATTCGCCGTCCGAGATCGTTGGCGCGTCAAGGATATAGTAGCGATAATTATGGTGGTTTATAAGGCGTCTGAGTTCCGCAATGCGGGACTTGTCATCCATATGATATGATATAAGCACGAATAACCAGCATGTAAATACCAATTATGGCAAGGAAGCCGGCAGATGTCTCCTCCCTTCCCGGAGACTCGGGAGGATTTTGATATTTTATGGCTCCATCCTTGAGCGATGCATTACGGAGGGGTGCCGCTTGTTGCATCTATTGAATAAAACCTTTCTGGTAAAAAAAGGATAAATATTATCATAAAGGACTTGATTTAAGCCATGCTATGATTAATACATATATAAATATAGAATCCATTTCCACAAAAGGAGATTGTTATGGCCAAAGTTGTATTTAATGTGCAGGATCAGTTTTTGAATCAGGCAAGAAAGGAAAGGGTACCCATCATCATCACCCTCATCGATAATGTGCGCATGGAGGGTCATGTAAAGAGCTTCGATCCTTTCTGCATCCTTCTCCAAACAGACAAGCCCATCCTTATCTACAAGCATGCAGTGGCGAACATCGAACCATCCGAGGTCAACTCTAAGCTGAAAGACTTCCTGGCGGGATGAACCTACGGATGCGGTTCATAGCAAGACTCACCCTGCTTATCACCCTCTTTCTGCCATTTTCTGCTCGTGCGGAAAGCATTATCAGCGCCCAAGGGGTGGCATCCATCGAGGGCGACAATGTTGCCCAGGCAGAAAATCTTGCCATGCAAGACGCCTTCCATAAGGCTATCATCCAGGAGTCGGTGAGGAATGTACCGCAGAGTTCCGTGTTTGCCCTTTTGAAGAAACTCCCCATCTTCCTCTCCTCGCGGGGTACGCAGGATATCTCCCAGTACAAGATAACAGCGCGAACACAGCAAGGCAGCATCCTTTTCCTCACGGTCGAGTTCAGGGTCAATGACGGATATCTCAGGGACTGGATATCGGCTCAGAATTTTACCGTCCCCAGCGCATTCAGGCCCCGCATCCTCCTGGCGGTCTCTTGCAATGCACCTGGTGAGGGTCTCCATGAGTGGTGGTATCTGAAGGGGAAGAAGGGCTATGCACTCTTTGAGTCACAGCTTGCTCTCGAGCTCGCTCAATGGGGGGAAAACGTCTTCAAGGAAGCGCCCGAACTCGGTGTCCTCGCCTCGGGAGCCGACCCTCTGATCCTAGCCTTGAAATTCAAGGCGGACCTTCTCATCCAGGGAAGCGTCTGGTTTACCACTCTGGGAGGTAACCTCTACCAATGTACGCTCAACCTAAACCTGATCGATGTGAACACGAAGGCCTCCCTCGGCGCATGGTCTCTTACCCGCAGGGGTGATCTGTCTGTCCAGGATATGTATGCGGTCCTGATCTCTTCCCTACTCGAGGACTTGCGGACGCGCATCACCCAGAGGATCGTGAAGATCGCACCCATGATCGCTGCTCGCCAGGTTTGCATCGAAGGCATCCGGGACTTCGGAATGCACCAGAAACTCCTTGACGCCTTATCCGGTCTGGACGGGGTCGAGGACATCGAGATCAACACCATCCAGGGGCATTCCATTTGTCATACGATCAGGATCCAGGGCAGATTGGAGGACATCATGCAGAACCTCAACTCCAAGCGGATCGCCGATATCGATATCCAGGTCAAGGACGATACCGCCCATATCGTTATCAATCCCTGATTCGTCGATGAAGACAGAAATCTAGATCCTTGGAATAAAGCGAGGCCCCTCACCTAGTGAACGGCAAGGGGCCAGCATCTATAAACCGCAGATCACGGGATTACCATTTGGTGGGGTTGGTACGGAAAATATCGACTTGCTTTAATTCATTCCTGCTCATGCGCTTGGGCAAGAGGTATATCTCCTTGGCCACGACCACGGGATTATTTGTCTTATCCTCGTAAGACTGTGCCCCTTTCACCGCTACGTATTTACCCTTGGAGAGAACGTTCAACGGCAACTCCTTGCCCTCAAGGTCCAATATCTTCGTCCTGTAGACCTTCAGGAATCGTTTCTGATTTACCAGGAGAACCGTCTTCTCGTTGATCACTAGGGAACTGCCATCAGCTCCCATCTCCATGATTCTTCCATATATCCCCATCGGTTCCCAATTCTGGAGGGCTCTGGAAAGGGGATCAGCCTGGCAGACAAGCGGCATAGCCCATGCTATGAGCAACAGTAAGAAAAGATATTTCCCGAGACGAAACAGTCTCATCTTATTTCGCTTCATTCTTCACCTCCTGAGGTCCATTATTGCTGGAGCCAATAAAACCGCTTAAATTCTCTTTTCGACTGGGTGTCTTGCGATTGGACCTTCTTTTCCGTCGATACGAGCACGCTCGTTCCCGTTTCCGTCACCACCACCACAGGCTCAGACGGGATGCCGGTACCAATTGTCTTGGCACGATCCGCTTTTTCCAATGCGCCCGAGCTATTGAAATCGAACACGGCGTTGCCGGTCTTGTAGTCCACGGCATACAGGCGCGCCGTACCCGCTCCCGTCCCCGATGAGCATTGATCGGTCCCGGCCTCTGCGCTTGGAGTGAACGTGGTGAAATAGACGACCTTATTGAACACGATCGGCGAGGAAACCACCCGCTCGCCATCGGTCTCGAGATTGAAGTACCAACCCTCGAGCGTATCAATCTGACTGAGCAAATCCTGTTTCTGTAATTCTGTTCCGGTCATGAGTAGGCCACTCGTCACATCGACCAGATTGGATTCGTTCAAATCCTCCTCGTCTGTCCACCGGTTCTTGATGGCATAGAATCGATCTTGAAAAGAAGTGTATACTGCAGTTGGATGTTCTCTGTCCCCTGATCCGATGTAGATGTAATCACCGACACCCGTCCCGAACGGCTCTTGGACGATCCCCGGGGAGCAGAAGAATTTCCTGCGGATGTCCCTGTCCACGGGTGAAGTCTGATGGAGATATCCAGCCATGAACAATCTGCGCTTGTTCCAGGTGCCGTCTTCGTTCTTATCCTCGAAGACGAACAGATCCCCGCCCAGATCTCCGGCATAGATGATATCTTCGATCCCGTTGTCATTGTCGTCATAGGAGCTTAAGTCCACGATGCAGTACTTCATCTTATCATAGTTGGCATAATTGATGCTGTCGACCAAGGTACCTGTTTCTGCATCCACCGTATAAATAGCCCTTCCCCGTGCGTCGATTTCGAGGTGTGTTAAGTCCGAGTCCTCATTGACGTCGTATCCCCCGGCCAGGAGGAGCACATTCCTGCTTGTGCCGGTTGCATCCTTCATTATCCGGAACTGCGGTGTGGACCATGCCTCGCCGAGGATTTCCCCGACATCGAGGTCCTGGGTATCCCACGCGAAGGTGGGGGCTGTATAGTCGGTGACATTCAGGGTATAGTACTTGCTGATGCCGTTCGGCCTGACAGAATCGCGTTGCCCGCCCCTTCTTAGTCCGAAGGAGAGGTACACGTTGCTGCCGATGGCATACACGGTGGGCGATCCGTCGACATAGATGTCATGGAGATCATCCCCAACTATCTGGGCACATGTGTCTCTGGGAGGCAGGTATTGCAAGGTGGATACGAGTTCCCAGGGGATGAACGACCATTCCTCCCACGTCTGGTCATCGGCAAGGTTATTTGAAGTCCCCTTATCCCAGTCCAATACACAGTGGAGGAAGCCGTCGTTGGCACCGAAGAAGAGTACATTCCTATTCCCGCTCGTGTCGTACAGTACGGCGGGTTTGGAATGCAGGATATCGCCCAGCACCCAGGCCCTTTGTCGTGTTCCTGTAGGTGGTGTTTCGGCAGCGGCATACACCCCTTCTGCACGTACGAAATCGATCAGGTCGTCTTTCAGGGCGTCGGTGGTCAAACCCAGATCCTCTTTGGTTAGAGTGGTCTTGGAGAAATCTATGATGGCTCCGCCGCTCGTCTTTCTAGTCATGAAGTTCCTGGCAGTGCCCCCGTTGCCGGTGACGAGAATCTTGCCGAGGCCGCCTCTTTCCACGATCATACCATCATTGCCGGACTCGGTGTACCAGCAGGCATGTGCGGTATCAAGTATGGTACCATATGCGTCCGTGGCGAGATTGCCGCTCACATCGAGTAGATCGGCATCCCTGCTCAGGCCGAACTTCTTGAGATTCCCCTTCCATAACCCCGGTTTCTCATTATCGGGTGCAAACGCGCCAAGGTAGACGCCGTTCTCGGCATAGGTTTTGTTCGTCCTGCTCACCGGCACCACCGGCGAGATGAATTGTTCGTTGAGGCTCAGGATTCCGGTGATGATCCCCCGCATGGCGCTGGCGAGGTCAATACCCGGGTCTGAGGTGGTATAGAAATAGCCCCTTCCATGCTGTTCGGTGCCACTCGGATTCTGGGGGGTCGTTTTATCGGCCGTCTGTTTCAGGAGTCCCGTAGCTATGCTTGATGTCCCGGTTTCGAACCCGATGGCATGCACGGTGACGTGCTGCCAATCGAATTTCGGACAGGTCTGATAATTCGTGCAGTTTTCATACGATATGCCGCCTGCATCGTTTCCCGATGTGATGAGATCGTTTTCGTACAGGTACTTCGCCACATCATCTAGGTAATGGCTGCCGTTGTCGGGTATCGGATTCGTATTCCAATTGTCCTGCCCGTCGTTATCGAAATCCCCGATGGTCTTGCCCATATAGACGCCCGTGGTATACAGGACGCTGTCCCGATCCTGAGTCGACATGCCGTCAGTGATGATGATGATGTGGTTTTGGCGGCATCGCCAGTCGATGGGGGATTGATAGGTCCCGTCGGCTTTGAATGCCCCGGCTATCGAACTTGCACCAAAAAGGGGTGCCGCACCGGCAAAATAGCGCCCGGCTTCGGTGAGGGTTTCCGCCAGTGGGGTCCAGCCTCCTGGTTCCTGCGCCTGGATTGTGGTCTTGAGATCATTTATCTCGCTTGAGGTTCTATCTTTAATCTCGGCGATGATCCTGCCCCCCTGATCGTTATTGAAGATCATGATGCCCCAGCGCACCCCGGATGTGGTATCAATGACGTTACAGATAGTATCCTTAGCAACGTCAATCTTGCGCCTGTAGGTCGGCGCATTGAGAGCCAACCAGTTGAGATAATTGCCCGTTGACAGGTGTCTTGAGTGTAAACCGCTCCCTGACGTACAGGTGTGCGGGCTCGTATCCCGTATCAGCCCGGTCCACGCCCCATTCAGGTTCAATGAGGAGCGTGCGTCGTCGCAGGCGATCTCGCCCGCGTCCACCGTAGTGCCGATATATTGATACTCTTCCCACCAGCACCAGAAGAAACATCTCTCGCGGTATACTTGGGTATTATCATATGCGCCGGAATACACTTGTGCGGGATTATACGGCCCCGTTGTAGTTCCGGGAACCTCGATTTCATCGGCCATGGAGCCCGATTTGTCGAAGATGATCAGCACGTTCGGGGCAAGGTTGATCGAGCTGCCGCCAAAAATATCCGTATCATCCGCATTGAGGATATGGGGGATGCAAATCAGACTCATGATCAAACCGGTTATGAATGCTTTCCTGTTTTGCATAGCGCTACTCCTTTTTCTTCCTTTTACTGGGCTTTCGGAAAGGCCTTCCAGGCCCCTATTTCGACCGCCTGCCCGCTGTTGGTGGAGACGATCTGATAGTTGCGGAACCGGAAGTCGTTGATGCTGAATCCGGTGCCGGGCTTCGGTTTGGTTATGCTGGTCAGCCGGACAGAGACAGCTGTATTTGATATGGTGTTGGGGAGGGTCGTGGTCGCATACTGATAGGTGCTGCCCACATTGATGCCCAGCCAGGCGAGTGCTGGCGGATTGTTCGCCATG
>CAYGXB010000206.1:0-6054 GCA_964353605.1 uncultured Bacteriovoracaceae bacterium | reverse complement strand
GTTATCTTGCTTATTGCAATATTATCGCAAACTGTGAGTTTTGCAATTGGCTCATCTGATATAATAGCTGACAGCTCAATCATTGACACTCGGGGAAATAATCGGTAATCAGGAGCAGAAAGGTGAAATGATGACTAAGTGGATGAAGTTGGTATGCCCTCTCCTGGTTCTGTTGCTGGCAAGTGGTTGTGCGCATAAATATTCCATGGAGGAGTACAACGCCCTGGATGCCAGGCTTAAGCAATGCGAACAGGAATCGAAGCTCACTGTTCAAGAAAATCTGAAAATGCAGGAGCAGTTTGAGCAATTAAGGAATGCGGCCAAGAAGGCCAGGGATGAAAAGGAGGAATGCATACGGGACAAGCAGGCTTTCCTCGATAAGAACATAGAGACCCTCGAACAGAACAAGGCGCTGCTTCAGCAGATCTCCCATTTCAAGACCATTATGCAGGAGCGGAAGGATGCGGTAGGGAGGACGAACAAGGCCTATGAATATACCCTGGCACTGCTCGATCAGGAGCGGCTGGCCGACCAGCTCTACATCATCAAGAGCAATGACAAGATCAAAATCGTGATTCCCCAACGGGTGCTCTTTGCCGGCCCCAGGAGCGCCTGGCTGACACCGAAGGGAACAAGGCTCATGGAAAAGATCGCCAAGGGATTGAAAAACCTGGATCCCGGCTATATCGAGATCGGCGGACATACGGATAACACGCCACTTCCGGAAAGCGCCAGGAAGGTATATCCGACCAACTGGTATCTCTCCCATGCGCGGGCCATATCCGTTCTCGAGGTGTTCGAAGCCCAGGGCGTTAAGAAGGATCGGATGTGCGCTATTGCCTATGCCGATACACGCCCCATTGCGGACAATATTTCAGAGGAAGGCATGGCGATGAACCGCCGGGTAGAGATAACGATTCTTCCATAAAAGCCATAGGGCGGAACTTTCAAGGTCCACCCCATGGATAAAGTAGTCAAGAGCAGCCTTACGATAGAAGCCTAACGTCGATATACCCGGAGGTCAGGGTCGCGGTCGCATCATCATACAGCCCCATGGCCCAGAGATGCTTCACCTTGGATCCTGATGTGAGCTGGGTCTGGAGGGCAGCGGCAAAGTCGTCAAAAGTCGCATAAACAGTCCAGTTGTCTCCAAGATTGATCACATACAGGCCTGAGCCATCCGCATAGGGCTGGATGACCGGACCGGTCGGCGCAGTCAGTTCGATCTTCACGCCGGCTCTGTTGATATGGTGGAAGTCCCCGACACCGTTCAGGTCGAGCTGGAGGTTGGCGCTAGAGATCTCGTTGAAGATACTCGCGCTCTCAGGAGACCAGGTCACATGCATTATGCCCCTCACCTTCGAGACATCCACGATGGTCCAGGCGTTGAAATCGGGCGGCGCACTCTGGAATGTATTCACGAACCCCCTCACCTTGATCGGAGCATTCGGCAAGAGCGTAGAGATATCGAGCATGCTCGTATCTATTTGATAGTTGCCGGGGTCGGCAGCGTGCGCCGCATCGAATCCCGTATTAGTGAAGTTAAAAAGATCGGGTTTCCTCAGGTCGACGGCGGTGAGTATCATATCGAGTTTGGGCTGCGTTGGGTTGGTCGTCTTCACTGTGCCGAAGAGGGTGGCGAAGAGCATGCGGATGTAGTCCGGGTTGTTCATCAAGAAATTGTCGTCACTGGCCGGGTTCGAAATGGTGCCAAACACCATGATCCGCTGGCCGATCGAGATGTCGTTTTTCGTATAGGTCTCCTTGGAGAGCTGGCGGGTCACCTTGGCGCCTGCGCCGAGGGTGATCGCGATGGTGCGGTTGAACGCCATTTTGCTCTCATCCCGGAGCAGCACGGCGCCGCGCACATTGATCGTATCGAGAGTGCGCGCGGTCACGTTCCCGGTCACTACGTCGAGTGTGCCGCCTGGGACGCTGGAGCCGGCATACACGTCCCTGGCTACAAACCGTAAGGGATGGGCCGTGAAGTCGCCAAAGACGATGACGGCGGTGAGCCCTGTTTTGGCATCGAGGGCTGTGAGTCCGGCTTGGCCATGGTTCTGGACGCCGTCGATAACATAATTTGTATCGCCATCCACATGGACCCGCATCGCACCGAAGTGGTTGTGATCGCCGGTCATGGCATGGTAGAACGGCCGGATGTAGAGATCAAATGTTTGTCGGTCTGGGTATACATCCTTGAGTGGTCCACGCAGACGGTAAATCTTGTTGTTCGGCTCCACATCGGCAAGCAGGACCGGGCTCACCGACACCCTGGCTCCATCACCCGGCAGGAATTCCACTTTGTTCGAGGCGGACAAATCGAAGTCAACGGAGAGATGCGCTGGGATTCCCGGCCTGATACGCAGGGTATTTCTGTCTTCCAGGTGGATGGACACCTGGAGCGTAGAGACGGGATTCCCCTCCTCGTCGCGGATGTCGGTTACGTTCATTGTTTCTCCGCTACCACCTTCCACCTTTATATCAGCATGGGTATAGTCCAGGGTAAGAATCGCCCTTTTATAGACCCCTGCGGGAATGGTTGCCGCGGTGAGGAACTCCGTCATATCCATGTACTGGGCAAAATCCACCCGGGTGGTGACCGGCAGGGTCTCGACGATGGCGCCGTCCGCCTTGACAAGTTGCAAGGAGACAACGTCCGCTGTATAATTAATGAAATCGCCCGGGTTATCCGTCAGCCCGATGAGGACATCGCCACTCTCCGAGCTCTCGCTGCTCCCTACTCCTCCGCCGCCGCCTCCGCCACATCCTTGCAATACGAAAAAGAATGCCAGAAACAGGGCCGATAGGAAGGAAAGAAATCTCTTAATCCAGGGCCAGGGTTGCAATGCCAGCATTTGCATATCTCCACCTCCGACTATAACCTTCAATGATTCATTCTTTTCCTCTTATGACGTTCGGCATATCTTTTTTGTCTACATCCCCATGAAAAGTTCGGAAGGCCCAAACATCAGCATTTCATGCAACGACGTTACGAAAATGGCGGAGGGAGCCGGGAAAGCACCCGGCTCCCTCCGCCATTTTTTAGGAATAGAATCTCAGAGAATCCCGGTTGATTACTCCCTCCCGAACCTATCCCGCTTCCGGAATGCGTCTGCAAGTAGCTTGAGCTTCTGGAACCTATCACTGCCGATGATCTTGCGCACCTCCAGGAAATACCTGAAGCGTTCTTCCACGAGAATCGACCGGACCTTGTTCAGTTTCCGGAACTGTTCGAAGGCCTGCTGCTCATTTAGGGGCTCATTGTCCATGATATCCTCGAGCACCAACCGCTCTCTCTCCAAAGACGACTTCAGGTCAATGAGCTTCTTCCGATTTTCAAGATAGAGACTGTCGAGCTGCTGTTTCTCCTGCTCGCTCAGGTTCAGCTGCGCAGCCACCTGTGGCAGACGCCACCATCTCCCTGCCGGCGAATCCTCGGCCGCCCGGGAAACCACCGGAAACAAAGAGACAACGGCAAACAAAATCCATACTAATTTATTCTTCAACATGGATTTCTCCCTTCGCTGATTCCTTGTTCCTATGAGACTTCATCATCCGCTCCAAGAGGGACGACGAAATCGATGAATGCCTCATCAACCATGCTATCTGTTTCCCCTGCGATCGCCTCCCATTTCGGAGGCATGGGATTATTCTCCAGCATGCTGATCTCGGTCATGAGTCTTTCATCGGAGAGCATCTCCTTGTTGAGAGCGGCCAGATTCACTCCCGGTGTTGGCCTGAATAGAAACAGGCTGAGCATGATGACAACCACGGCTGTTGCTAAGGTGGTCCCGAAAGCCAATTGCCATCCCCACGGCGGGCTGTGCCTGAAAAATTGTTCATCAGGGATAATCACCGTCTTTCTCAGGGGGGGGGTAAAACCTTTCGCCATCTCTCCGAGCACGGCGAGATCCCGTGCGAGCCGCTCTTTCTCCGCTACGCAGTGTCGACAGAGAGCGAGGTGTTTCCGCATCTCTTCTGCGAGCCCGACCTCGTCTACGACGGCCATGACCAGCTCATCCTTGTTCAGATGGCCTTGCTCATCTCTCCTCATATTGCCTCCCCCCTTATGAGCCGGAGCAGGTATCCCGCACCCTGAAATTTCTTGACCGCCCGGTAGAGATGCGTCTTCACTGTGCTCTCGCTCTTATTCAGGACTTGGCTTATCTCGGCGATACCAAGATGGTCCATGAAGCGCAGCTGAAACACCTCCCGTTCCAGATTTGACAGCTTCTGCGTGAACACCCCGATCTCATGCCAGAACTCCTTTTTCACTACCTGCTCAAGGGCGTTCCGGTTGTCAGACCTTATATCTTCCATGGAGGAGGCCGCCTCTTTCTCCATGGGTTGGACAAAGAGAGCGCGGAACCTCTTCTTGCGATGATAATCGTAGACCTTGTTCACTGCAATCCTAAAAAGCCAGGATCTGAACATACGGGGGTCCTTGAGCGCGGGGAGATTATCGAACACCTTCAGGAAAATCTCCTGGGTCAGGTCCTCGGCATCCATCCTTGATCTCGTCCGGTAATACACCATACGGAAGATATCCTCCTGAAACTCTGCTATGAGCTCCCCCAAGGCGCTTCTGTCGCCCCCCCTGGCCCTCTCGACCCGGGATGCAAGATCCCCTTTATCCTTTGCATGATCATGCCCATCCATCCCCGGCATCGCACGTCTATACTAGCATCACCATGCCCGGCTGTCTGTCCCTTTCATCTATTTCTTTCCCATGCATTGTGCTTCAGGCGGTAGATATCCGTGTTTGCCCGATCCTGCATCCTCTCCATACGCATACGCTCGAACTGTGTGAAGTTGCCATCCGCCTTCATATTCCTTTTTTTATGCAGGATACAACCCTGCTCCCTTTCCAACCTACCAAACTCTCTGCGCGTGAGTTCGCCACACTTCGCACCACGGTAAATCCGCGTCTGCTGCCGGACCTGCCGCTCCGCAAACCTGCCTGCCAGGGCCTGATCCAGGGGTACAATGGTCAGTCCAAAAGCTGCCAGGCCCACGATCACGATCAGTTTCTTCATCGCTAAACTCCTTTGTGTATGCTTTACCTCTCTAGACGATTACGTATAGGGATTTGTCTACAAAGTAAGTTTATTCAACCCCGCGGCCTTGCTTAAGATTCAAGGGGGCCACGGGTTCTCTCGGGACTTGAGGGGTCGAGAATCAGGAGGGGCTTACCTTCAAACCCCTCTTATGCTTGACACCAGGAGAGTTCGATATTATCGTCTCCCCTTAAAGTGCTTTACAACTCTATCAAGGACGAGGTGAACCATGATACTACTCAATCCGAAGAAGTATATTCCTGATTATCCTGATGAACGGACAAAAGAGATCATGCGCAAGACCATTGCGTTCTTCGAGGAAAAAGGGAAGAAAAAGCTCAAGGAGGACGACCATGCGCGCGTCTGGTACCGGGACTTTCTCGATTTCCAGAAGAAGGAGGGCATATTCGCCACCTTGCTTACCCCTACTCCCTACGGGGATAAGGATGCCCGATGGGACACATGGAGGATATGCGGATTCAACGAGATCCTGGCCTTCTATGGTCTCTGCTATTGGTACACCTGGCAGGTCTCCATCCTGGGTCTCGGTCCGATCTGGATGAGCAGGAACGAGGATACAAAGCAACGGACCGCCGAGTACCTCAAGAACGGCGAAATTTTCGCCTTCGGCCTTTCCGAAAGGGACCACGGCGCCGACATCTACTCCACCGGAATGATGCTCACCCCCAAAGGCGACGGCACCTATGTCGCCAATGGCGAGAAATACTATATCGGCAACGGCAACGAGGCCAAGATGGTCTCCACTTTCGGCAAGATGGCAGATACCGGCGAATACGTGTTCTTTATCTCCAACTTCGAGCACAAGCAGTATGAGCTTAAGAAAAACGTCATCGACAATCAGTCCTACGTTGCCAACTTCGCCCTCCACGATTACCCCATAACTGAAGCCGACATCCTCTCCAGGGGCGATGAGGCCTGGAACGCCGCCCTGAACACCGTGAACATCGGAAAATATAATTTAGGCTGGGCTTCG
>CAYGXB010000205.1:0-6106 GCA_964353605.1 uncultured Bacteriovoracaceae bacterium | reverse complement strand
CCTAGACGCATGGGTGAGGTTCTGGTCGAACTGGGGCTTATTGATGAGCACAGACTGAAACATGCCCTCGATACTGTGCAAAGGGACGGCTTAAAGTTAGGAGAAGCCTTAATCCGTCTGGGGTATTTGAGTGAAAACCAGGTGCTCGGTATCCTCAAGAATCTCACGGGAGTGCCGATCCTGGATATGCTTACGGATGAAATCAGGAAGAATGCTCAAAAGTTGCTGCCTCCCGAACGGATGAGGGAACTGTGGGCAGTTCCGTTAGAGATGGAAGGGGCTAGGGTCAGAGTGGCATTTGCAGATCCCTTGAACTACGTCGCTGTGGAGAATGTGAAGTTCCTCATCAACAAGGATGTAACGCCTGTCCTGGCATCTAGGGCCCAGATAGAGGACATCCTCGATACCCTTGACAAGATAGGATATGGCAAAGCAGATCTCCATTTCCCTAGTGTCAAACGGAGCACACAGATTGTGAGCATGCTGGAGACTAGTCCGACAAACATCTTACGACTCTTAAACGATCCAGAGCACACCGACCTCCATATCTCCATTGGGACATCGCCGGCTATTCGGTCCGGTGGGGTATTCACGCGGAGCAACATGCCGATCATTACCACTGATATCATGGTTAGGCTCATCAAGGAGATCCTCCCGGATGACTACCTCCGCGAGCTCAAGGAAAAGAAGGAGGTTGAATACTCCTACATAAGGCCCGGGGTGGGGAGATACCGGGTGAACATCTACCATCAGAAGGATGGGGAGATCGCCATAGCTGCAAGACGCCTGTTGGATGATATCCCAAGCTATAGGAGCTTGGGGCTGCCGGATCTCCTCATATCACAGCTTGACAAGAATGGCTTGCTGATCATCGCCAGTCCGGGCGGCCATGGCAAGGTCGCGACGATCGCCTCTCTCGTCGATCACATCAATACAACGCTGAGTTGCAACATCATCACCTTTGAGGATCCCATCGAGTATATCCATGCGCACAAGATGTCGAACGTCAACCAGCGGGAGATCGGCAGGGATACCCTCAAGGATACCTCCTTGGTCTTTGAGAATGTATTCAAGCATGACCCGGATATCATCGTCTTCTCGCATCTGAGAGACGCCGCGATGGTCACCACCGCCGTCCGGGCGACACAGAAAGGCATCCTCGTCCTTGCCGGTATCAACGCCGTGGATGTCTTTACAGCCGTGGAGCAAATCCTCTCCACCCTGACCGACGAATACATGAAGGCCCTCTTCGCGCACTCCCTACTTGCCGTATTTACCCAGAGGATCGTGGGCACGAAGGAGAAGAAGGGCGGCACCCTCATCTGGGAGATGTTACTCGGGAAACCTCGGGTCCAGAAGTATATCAGGGACAACAAGGTCTACTTCATCAAGGGACAGGCGCAGTCACTGCAGGGAGAGTATTTCCCCATGGAGGAGAGCCTGGCCGCGGTGATCAAGGCGGGGAAGGTTGATCGCCGGAGCATGGAAAACGAGCCATACATCAATAAGGAGATGCTGGGCTCTTTCATTGAGAGGTCTTAAGGGCTGGGGCATCCGCTTGCGGCAGATGCCTCCTCCCTTGGTTTTTCCTGTCCCAGAGTTGGCTCACAGAGAGCAACAACCTGCTTTGATACCATCCCGGTTTGTGAAGATTTCACTTGCATCGAAATGGTCTACCGTGTATAAAATGAACCGTGATTCAGAGTAATGCTCTGAATTCATAATATAAATAATGGGGTAGGATTCAGACTAAATTAAAATAAGGAGTACGGTGATGGGAAGGATGAGGGTTATTGTTTTCACAGCTTTAATGTTGTTTACGGTTTCCGGTTTGGCTATGGGCGCTGAGGTGGCTATGACCGGCTATACTGACTGGGCTAAGGTCTTCTTTGTTACAGCTTCTGTTTTGGCCGCTGGATTGTGCATGGGCATAGGTACCCTTGGCACGGCTATTGGTATGGGTAATGCAGTCTCTCGGTCAAGCGAGGCGGTGGGGAGGAACCCGGAAGCCCATGGTAAGATCATGATGACCATGATGGTGGGTCTTGCTATGATAGAGTCCATCGCCATCTATGCCCTGGTTGTTACGCTCATTGTCCTCTATGCTAATCCATTCAAGGCTATCATCGTTGGCGGTTAGTCTATAATAGAATATGCGATTTCACTGGTGACGTATTTGAAATCATTGCCCTATTGTAATGGGGGCTATAGAGATGGCTCTCCCCATGGGTTTATCAGGACCCTTTGGGATAGGCTGAAAGAGGCGTAATCTATATAGGCTATGTTACGAGGGAATGTATAACCGGGTCAGGAGATGGTCATGGAGCAGGAAGAAAAGACCAAATTTAGTTTAGCGGGTATTGCGATCAGTTTTTTTGTCCTCATAGTGCTTCCTCTTACCATAACAGGGGTCATTATAAGCAAGGGAGTAGTAAAGGTTGGAGAAGAGGCGACTCAGGCCAATCTGAGGATCCTCGATGACAGCCAGAAGCAGGTGATTGAGGCACGGGCGAAGACCTTAGCCGAAGCGGTGGCCCAATTCTATTCCGAACGTGAAAAGGATATTCGGATAGCCTCTATACTTCCCAGGGATGAGGAAGCATATTCTACGTTTTTAAACTCCTATACCATAGGGGTGATTAAGGCCTCCAATGTCGGTATCGTGAAGATCCCCATACTACTCTACCATGAGATTGCATTTCTCGGTAAGGATGGGAAGGAAGTGCTGAAGATCACCAATGCGGGCGTGGTTTCGAAGGAGAAGCTCAGGGATATGTCATATCCAGAAAACGGCGAGTTTGGCCATGAGGAGTACTTCCTTAAGGCCAAGAGTCTCCCGCCGGGTGAGTTCTACAGCGGTCCTTTGATGGGTTATCATGTGTCCAAGGCCGAATTCGATACGGGCAAGAGGTTCGAAGGTGTACAGCGTCTGGCTACTCCAGTGTTTGACTCTTCCGGTTTTGCCGGTGTGGTCGAGCTTGCGTTAAACTTTGTGCATGTCATGGAGTTCACCGATCATATTGTACCAACCGAAGCGGATAAGCTCTTTGCCGAAGTGAATGCCGACGAAAACAACTTTACCTTCATGGTTGACCGTGACGGGTTCGTCATTTCACATCCGGCCGATTACCTCATCATGGGGCTTGGCAAGGATCAGAAGCCCGTACAGGTCATGAAGGCAGACAACTATCAGGCGCTGATCGCCTCTGGTGCGGGCGCAATGAATGTCATGGACATGGGCTTCAGGGATGAGAATCTCCAGAAAATCCATGCCTTGGCATCGGAGGGAAAGTCCGGTTCCTTCACCTATACCCTGGGCGACAGCAGGTTCTTTATCGCTTATGCCCACATACCTTATTACGGCAACGGATTTGTCAAACCAAAGGGCTTCGGCTGGATCGGCATGCAAGTCGATATCGACCAATATCACCACTTGAGCCAGGAAAAGGTAAAGGAGATTCAGCAGAAGGTTGCTCGGTGGGAGAAGTCCAGTATTAGCGTGGTGATCGTCTCTTTGATCCTGCTGTTCCTCATTGCCCTGATCCTCTCTCGGGGGATCTACCGGCAGATGATCAAGCGGGTGGATGAAGGGAAGAACATCCCACCGGAGGATGAGCATAAAGACTAAGTATCCTGGGGGTGCTTCTAGCACCCCCAAATTTTTTCTAGCAACCGTTTTCTAACTCGAAGTGTTCAATTCCAACAATGAGAATGAGGGGGTCGATGAGCTATGTCTTGTTGATCATCAGCGCAGCTCTGATCAAATATTTTGTCCAAGTCCGGTTCCTCGGGATCTGCCTGTTCTCAATGAATCTAGGCTGCACCTTATCCGCTTGCCTTTTGGTGGGCACTTTGGTAGGCATTTTCTAATTCAGCTTCGAGGTAGGTGGTATATTTAGCCATGCCTGCCCGAAGGTCATCATCATCAAACCTGAGATAGAAGACGTCCATGCCCTGCAAGCTATGCCCCAGGATCTTGTTGCGGATACTTTGGTCAACCCCGGCCTTTGCCGCCAATGTTTTCCAGGTGGCCCGCAGATCATGCAGCTTGAACCCGCCCTCAATCCTTGCGCCGTAGAGGATTCCAGCCTTCTTGCATGCGACCTCAAGAGCGTAGGTTAAGATGCCGACGCTCAAGGGCCTGCCCTTGTCAAGTATCACATGGTCATCATGGAAAGCCGGTGGGGTGTCCTTAAGCATCTGCCTGACAGTCTCAGGCATAGGGATAGACTTTGGCCGCCTTTCTTTTGTCTGATCTGCTAAAAGCCGTATGAACCCGGCCCTGTAGTCGATGTTTGACCGTCTAAGGTCGCACATCTCACCGCGCCGCATGCCACAGTAAAGGGCCAGAGTAAACACCATTTTCAGAAAATGCGGGGCAACATCCATGAGCTTTAAGAATTCATCCAGGCCAACGGTGCGTGTCCTGACATTGCTTCCGGCCTTCATGGGGGCCTTGGCAATCTTGAAGGCCTTGAGCGCCCGTGGCCCCACGATGTCATTAGAAAAGCCTTTGTTTATGACCATCTTCGCCATGATGAACAACAGATTGACTGTGGCAGGCTTCAGACCATCGGCAAGCTTGGCCGCAATGAAATTTTCCACATCTGCGGGCTGCAAGTTTTCAAGGGGCTTATCCCCGAAGTATTCTTCTGCATACTTGATGGCACTTTTTATGCGGTTAAACGACCGAACGCCCTTCGTCGCCGGAAGGGCAAGATACCAGGCCGCAAGATCAGGAAAGGTCATCTTTGATTGAGGCAGGATGTCGAAGATCCGGTGTTCTCGGATCTGCGCACGCCGCTTGCCCATAGCGTCAATGGCTTCGCGCCTGGAATGGCCTACATATTCCGTCCGCTGCCTACCTTCTACCCGATAATTGATCCACCATCGGGCCGTAGGATTTTTTTTCAGCTTGTCTAAATTCGCCGCACATCGGCGACACACTTTGTTTTTTGCCGATTGTTTCAGGTGACATGCGCATTCAATCAAAACCGCCATCGTTCCCTCCTTCTGCCTTGTTTACCCTGCTTATGGTAAGGAAATGGCGAGGCATTGTCGCAGGTAGAAGTACCCGTCAGGGCCTTACGGTTCCCTGAATGCCTCGCCAGTTGTGGCCTAATCACTGTGACCATATCGGTGGTCTCCCGCTTCTAGTTTCGACATCATCATAATACGCCTCAAGGGGCCTTTTGTAAAGGGTTAAGAACATATCCCCGAAAGGGACGATGAATATAAGGAAAGGCCCTAGGTTTCCCTAGAGCCTCCCCCTCTTTATGAATTATCTGTATGATTGATAGATACCCTTATCCTGGTGTCGGCGTGGCTGGGGCATTCCCCCAGGCATCAGTTTTGATCAGCCAGGCATCATAATCGCCAGTACCATATGAATTGGTTCCTCCGGCCAGGATGTATCCCCCATCGCTCGTCTGCTGGACTGACCAGGCTTCTTCACTTCCTGAACCGCCGAAGGTCTTGTCCCACTGCTTGATCCCATTTGCATCGGTTTTGATCAGCCAAAAACCTTCATTCCCGGCACCGTATGAATTGGTGTACCCAGCTAGGATGTACCCCCCATCGCTTGTTTGCTGGACTGAAAAGGCACCATCTCCACCTGAACCGCCGAAGGTCTTGTCCCACTGCTTGATCCCATTTACATCGGTTTTGATGAGCCATGCATCACGATCACCAGCACCGTATGAATAGGTTATTCCAGCGAGAATGTATCCACCGTCGCTTGTTTGCTGGACGTCATGGGCCCAGTCGTCCTCACTTCCCCCGAAGGTTTTGTCCCAGACTGTGTTCCCATTCGCATCGGTCTTGATGAGCCAGAAATCACAACCGCCAGCCCCAAATGAATTAGTATCTCCAGCTAGGATATATCCACCGTCGCTCGTCTGCTGGATTGAGTAGGCATGATCTCCACCTGAACCGCCGAAGGTCTTGTTAAAAGTTTTGCTGCACCCCGAGATAAAGCCGACTGCCAGGATGCAAATAATGATAATCAAAGTTTTATTTTTCATAGGTACCTCCCCTCATTGAACCATGGAAATACAATTTACTATAGAGGTAATTGCTAATCTCATGTCCTGAGTCATCATTCGTT
>CAYGXB010000204.1:0-6141 GCA_964353605.1 uncultured Bacteriovoracaceae bacterium | reverse complement strand
CTAGGACACCGGCCTTTCACGCCGGCAACAGGGGTTCGAATCCCCTTGGGGACGCCATGTTTTCTAAGGGTTGCATGCCAAGATGCAATCCCTTTTTTCTTTCCTGGGTTTTATCCCTCCTGCCTCATCTTCTGTTCCAGCCATGCCTGGCAGGTACGTTCGCGGACAGACTCCAGAAAAGCGTAGAGGATTTCCGCATCATTGCCCAAGGACCCAGGCACACTCTCTATGTCCACCTCGAGCCCCCGGGTGAATCCGCCCAGCATCTTCACTTCGATCTTCACGTTCACGAGCGCATCCGGGTATTTGACACGAAGGTAGTCTTCATATGCTGTTGTCAATTGCTGCGCCAACTGTATACCCGCTTCAACATAAATGTGGCCGTGCATATTCGGCAGGTTGCCGGTCAGGATCTCGTCATGCACCGTGATCTGCATGGATTACTCTTCAGCGTGACTGCAACGGCAGGAGCCGCAAAACTCCTTCCGACTCGGGCTCGAAATCCTTCCGCTCCATGTACCATGTGATATATTTCCCAGCCAGGAACATGTCGGCCATATCGTGGCGGTGCGGGCTCAAGAGTTGCGCCGACTGCCCTGTGCTGAGCACGACGAGAGCATTCGAAAGGTTGGAGAAATCCACGATATAGCGGATCGATGCAGTGATGTTGACCTTGTAGGGTTTCGTTTTGTCATAGCCGGCGCGGTTGATGGTCTGCTCGTCGCCACCGAAGGGGAATGGCCCGTAGTTGAACAAGGGCCGCAGCATTTTCTCGCTGCCGAAGATATGGCTGAACTCGATCTGGTGGAGCTTCCCCCATTGCCACCCTTGCATATCGCTTCCGAGTGTTTCGATGAGGTATGCAACCGCTGAACGGAACGACTCCGTCACGGCATCGTTCACGGTCTCGGCGCGCTTTGTGTTCACATTGTCGAACAGGATGGAATCCTTTTTCTGGAGGAGGAGATCCGCCATCAGGTTGGTTACCCCGATCTTGTCCTTGATCAAACGCTCGAAGAGGTCTTTGCCGAGCTCATCCGCGAAGGTCTCCATGAGCAGGTGGTTGAACATGACCTCGTACAGACAGGCCGCGGCAGAATCGGGTGTAAGGTGGTAATCCCAGCGGGCGAGCTCGTCGACATACTTCCTCTCTTCACGCGTAGTCGTCTTGTTGAGGATCTGGATAAAGACGGGAACGATCTGAGCTGCCAGCGCTGATTTATCGTCGAGGTGCATCCGTATCATATCTGCGACCCCATGCTTTGGTTTGGATTCGATGAGCTCGGTAATCCTCTGGGCGCGGGAAGGGGTTTCCCAGTACTCGCTCAAGGGGATGGCGTATTCCCCGCGCACAGGGTTGTTGTTGGCCGTGGCGATGTATCCCTGTTCCGGGTTGAAGGTCATAGGCATCGCCTCGAAGGGGTAATAACCCTGCCACTCGTGGGTGCCGTCCCATCCCGGTTGCGGGAGAATTCCGCGGCTGTCGGTCCTTATTGGGCACTTGCCCGCGCCGATGTAGCCGATGTTCCCATCCACGTCCGCATACACGAAGTTCTGCGGGCCCGCGGGGTAGAATGAGAGCGCATGCTTGAAATCGTCCCAGTTCCGGGCCGTGCTCAGTTTATAGAGGGCTTCCGATATCAGCCATGGCTCTGCCTCCACCCGTCGGATGCTGATGGGCTTATCCCCGATCCCGCTTTCGATGTCGTTGATGATTGGACCGTGTGGTGTGATGCGGATGGCGATCTCCTTGTATGAGATCTTTTTATCGTCCTTGTAGGGGATCTTCTCCCTTACGATCTGCAAGTCCACCCACTTCCCGCCAAACATCACCTGGTTCGGGTTATCGGGGTTGATCCGTTCGAGGTAGAGGTCCTGATTGTCCAGGTCGAAGTTCGTCATGCCCCAGGCGATGTGCTGGTTATGCCCCCAGATAAAGACCGGCGTGCCGGGGAACATAGCGCCGGCAGTGTCGATGCCCTTGCCTGTCAGGTGACATAGATGCCATTGCGTAGGGAGCTCGGGCCCTTCCTCGTGCGAGTCCTCGCAGAGTAGCGGTTTGCCCGTTACCGTGCGCTTGCCGCCGATTACCCAGTTGTTGCTGGCGAACTCGCGGCTGACAAAGACCTCCAGGAACTCCCGGGAGCGGAGGGATATCTTCCCCGGCATGGGTGCAGGCGTGGATTGCTCCATGATGGGCACGGCGTCCTTGGGGTACACCGGCAGGAAAAGGGCGGCCTTGTCGGGTCCAAGCCTGGTGAGGATGAGGTAGTTGAGGAGCTCGTTCTGATAGGCCCAGCTCGCGAGCTGGAAGCCGAGCAAATTGCCTATGGCGAGCGAATCCTCGGGGGTCCATTTTTCCGGCCGGTAGCCGAGGATGGTGAACTCGAGCGGGAGCCGCTTGTGCTCAATGAAGTATGTGATCCCCTCGGAAAAGGCCTCCACCATCACACGTGTTTCCGGCGGCAGGATCTTGAGCTGTTCGCGTGCCGTACGGGTGAAACCTATGGTCCGCAGATAGATGTCTGCATCGAGAAGATCCTTACCCAGCACCTCGGCGAGCCGTCCCCGCGCCACACGGCGGTAGAAGTCCATCTGGAACATGCGGTCCTGCGCCTGCACATAGCCAAGTGCAAAGTAGAGGTCATGCCTGTTCTCGGCCGAGATATGGGGTACACCGTATTTGTCACGGACGACAGTGACTGCCTCTTGGATCGCTGAGATCTTGAACTCGCCGTCTACTACGGGCAGCAGCGACCTCAGGTATAACCAGGCGCCAGAAACCGCTGCGGCGACTATGATGAGCAGAGCGATTATTATGATCTTTACCCGTTTCATTATTTGCCCCTCATGGAAGATATTTTTAAAGCGAAACCTATTATACGCTGAACCGTATACCGAAACAATATGATCGTCTCTTTTAGATCAGGAGTTTCAATGAATACATACGCTGGGATTAAGAGAAAGCCAAAGGACATCTGCATTTTCTGGAAAAAGGATATACACAATGGTATATGGAGGTAACACCTTAATGCAGGTCTTCTGAGGATCCGCATGAGGAAGGCGGGAACCATGCAATCAAAGCAAGAAGATAGGGTTGCCTGTGGCGGGAATTTAAGATTGAGAGGTGCGGGGAGGGTGGCATGCAGAAGGTGTTGATCACCGGCGCAACCGGATTCATCGGTGGCCACTTGGTCGATGCGAATATCGCCAAAGGCAATGCGGTTCGCGCGCTCGTTTTTCCTGGGGACCCCGATGAGGACGGGCTCAAGAAGAAGCCCGTCGAGATCGTATATGGCGACATCCGCGACTACCCCGCTCTCAAGAAGGCCTGCGACGGGAGGGACATCGTGTTTCATTGCGCCGCGGTGGTGACCGATTGGGCTCCGCAGAGGCTCTTTGAGGAGGTGACCGTCGGGGGGGTGGAGAACGTGTGCCGGGCAGCCCTGAAGGCGCGGGTGAGCCGCTTCGTGGACATCAGCACGAACGATGTCTTCGGGATGGACGAGGAACACGTGATCGATGAGACCTATCCTTTGAAGCCCTGGAACGAGCCCTACCCTGACGCCAAGATAGCGGCGGAAAAGACCGTCTGGCGCTACCACAGGGAGCACAGCCTCCCCGTGACCATGGTGTACCCATTGTGGGTATACGGGCCGGGCGACAAGACCTTCGTCCCGCTCCTCGCGGACGCCATTGTGAAGCGGGAGCTCATCTTCTGGCGCAGGGACGCAATCGTATGGCCCACCTACATCGGGAACCTCGTGGAACTCCTCCTGCTGATATCCGAGGACGAAAGGGCGGTGGGCAACGGTTACCTCGTCCATGATGGTGAATCGATTACCTTGGAGGTGTTCTGCGCACACATAGCCGAGGCCTTGGGCGTGCCCCCCATCAGGACCCATATCCCCTACTTTGCTGCCTATGCCGTGGCCGTGGCGATGGAGGCCCTCTGGAGGCTTTTGCGGATACGAACGCGACCGCTCCTCACCACCTATACGGTCAAGAACCTCGGGTCGCGGTTCAGATACACGATAAAAAAGGCCGAATCCGAACTTGGATGGAAGCCGGGGATTTCCTATCAAGAGGGCTTTACCATGACCATGCAATGGCTGAAGACCGTTGATAGGGAGGCATTGAAGCAGAAATAGAATGCTGGCGTCGGGGGTGGGATGGGGGAGGAGATGGTGATACATGCCTTGCACACATACGGTAAAGCTCTCAATACTTTTAGAAGGAGGTAAAACTTATGACGAGCACCAGCAGTCCGTCAGCGGGTGAGGTAAGGCTCGATCGGTCTATTGGGCTTGGAGGTGGGATTGCGCTCGTCGTGGGCGGCATCAGGTGATCACCAGTTAAAAGGGGCGTGCCGGTCTCGCATGCCCGGCGCACCTCCATCAAGGATAGGGAGGGAACGATGAGCTACTTCACTAATGGAGATTACTTCCGGTACCGCGAGATCTTCAGGAACAAGCGCATGCCGCTTGCATTCGTGGACCTCGATAAGTTCGATGCCAATGTGACCTACGTCACCTCCACCCAGCGCTACACCGGCAAGACGATCAGGGTGGGATCGAAGTCGATCCGGTGCGTCGAGCTCATACGGCGTGTCTTCGAAAAAGGAGGGCCTCAGTACAAGGGCATCCTCGGATTCACCATGGAGGAGGCCGCCTTTCTTGTCGAGAAGGGGTTCGACGACATTATCGTGGCCTACCCTACCGTCCAGCCCTCGGACATTGAGACCTTCGTCGACCTGACCAAGGCTGGGAAGGCCATTAGCCTTATGGTGGACTCCATTGACCATCTGAGGATCCTCTCTAAGGCTGGCGAGAAGGCCAATGTCATGCTGTCGGCCTGCATGGAAGTGGACATGGCCTACCGGCCCCTGGATACGCCCCTCCACCTCGGGATACGCCGTAGCCCTATCCGTACGGTTGGGGAGGCACTGGAACTCGCGCACCAGTCGCTCGCATTCAAGGGGGTGGTGATCGACTGCATCATGGGGTATGAAGGGCATATAGCGAGCATGAGCGATGCCGTCCCCGGTGCCCGGCTGAAGAATGCGTTGATGCGATTCGTCAAGCAGGCCTCGGTGCGCGAGCTCACTGCACGGCGCGATTCCATTGTCGCGGCCCTGAGGCGCGCAGGGCTGAAGTTCAGGGTCATAAATGGCGGAGGCAGTGGGAGCCTCGTCTCCTCGGGCAGAGATCCCGACCTCACCGAGGTTACCGCCGGTTCGGCATTCTATTGCTCAGGACTCTTCCACCACTTTAAGGAGGTCCATTTCCTGCCCTCGGCGTTCTTCGCCATCCAGGTCGTCAGGAAACCCGCCCTGAATATGGTAACCTGCCTCGGCGGCGGCTATATGGCGTCAGGTTCGGCCGGTCCGGACAAGCTGCCGGTGCCTGTGCTGCCGACAGGGCTCAAACTCCTTCCACTCGAAGGCGCCGGTGAGGTGCAGACACCGCTCGCTCTGCCCGATGGGTGTCCCTCTCTTCAGGTGGGGGATCCCGTCTTCTTCCAGCATGCCAAGGCGGGCGAACTCTGCGAGCGCTTCAACGAACTCTACCTCGTAGAAGGGAATCGCATCGTCGACAGGGTGCAGACCTATCGCGGCGAAGGCAGGGCGTTTCTATGAAATAAAGATCAATCCCCTCGACCCCCTCCTGAAGATTAAGGGGGGAGGGGGGTTAAATAGAGAGGAGGGAGTATGCAAAAGTCTGGGCAGAAGATGTTTTACGGCTGGTGGATCGTCATTGGCGGGTTCATCCTCAACTTCATCGGCATCGGCATCGCCTTCAACGCTCTGGGGATCTTCTTCAAGCCGGTGGTGGAGTCGCTCGGCTTCAACCGGGGCGATTTTTCGCTCTACTTCACCATCGCGGCGCTGGCGATGACCTTTGCCGCGCCGGTGGTCGGCAAGCTCCTCGAAAAGTTCGACGTCCGCCTCGTCGTCGGGGCGTGCACGCTCATCCTCGCCGTGAGTTTTGCATCCTTCTCGCAGTGCAATACGCTTCCCCAATTCTACTTCCTCGCCGTCATCGTCGGTATCGGTCATGCCGGGAGCCACATCATCCCCGTCTCCACGATGATCAACAACTGGTTCAGGGAGAAACGGGGGCTCACCATGGGCATCGTCTT
>CAYGXB010000203.1:0-6144 GCA_964353605.1 uncultured Bacteriovoracaceae bacterium | reverse complement strand
CCAAGAAGATGGCCATTGAACTCTTCAAACCCTTCATCTACCACAAGCTCGAAACCAAGGGCTATGTGAGCACCATCAAAAGCGCCAAACGCCTTGTGGAGAAGGAGAACCCCGAGGTTTGGGAGTGCCTGGCCGAGGTCGTCCAGGAATACCCAGTGCTTTTGAACCGCGCACCGACACTGCACCGGCTCGGCATCCAGGCCTTCGAGCCGATCCTCATAGAGGGCAAAGCCATTCAGCTCCATCCCCTCGTCTGCCCGGCATTCAACGCGGATTTCGACGGAGACCAGATGGCTGTGCACGTCCCGCTTTCAGTCGAGGCGCAGGTCGAAGCGCGTGTACTCATGATGTCCACCAACAACATTCTCTCGCCGGCGAACGGCAAACCGATTATCGTACCGACCCAGGACATTGTACTCGGCGTCTACTACCTCACCAGGGAAAAGCCAATGGCCAAGGGCGAGGGCATGATTTTCTTCGGCTCCGAAGAGGTACGGGCAGCGCTCGATGCCGGCGCGGTCTCCATCCATGCCAGGATCAAGTGCCGCATGTCCGGCAAGCTTGTGGATACGACTGTCGGGAGAGTCATCTTCAGCGAGATCGTACCCGAAGAGATACCCTTCGAAACCATCAACAGGCCTATGACCAAGAAGGCCCTGGCCGACCTCGTGGACATCTGCTTCAGCAAGGCCGGCGACAAGAAAACCGTGCTTCTGGCTGACAGGATCAAGGATCTTGGCTATCATTATGCCACCATGTCGGGCATCTCCATGGGCATTGAGGACATGAAGATTCCAAAGACGAAGCACAAGATTATCGATGCCGCCAAGGGGGAGGTCGCCAAAGTCTTTAACCAGTACAACGAGGGCCTCATCTCCGACGGTGAACGCTACAACAAGATCGTTGACATCTGGACCAAGGTCACCGACCACATCGCCGGTGACATGATGGACACCATCAAGAAGGATATCATCACCACATCCGACGGCAAGTCGATCGAGACGCCGTCTTTCAACCCCATCTTCATGATGGCGGATTCCGGTGCGCGTGGCAGCGCCCAGCAGATCAGGCAGCTTGCCGGCATTAGAGGCCTGATGGCCAAACCTTCGGGCGAAATCATCGAAACCCCGATTGAGTCGAACTTCCGGGAAGGCCTTGATGTTCTGGAATACTTCATTTCCACCCATGGGGCACGCAAAGGGCTTGCGGACACCGCGCTCAAGACT
This sequence comes from uncultured Bacteriovoracaceae bacterium, assembly GCA_964353605.1. Lineage (GTDB taxonomy): Bacteria > Desulfobacterota > Desulfomonilia > UBA1062 > UBA1062 > CAYGXB01. Next base: position 4,918 of record CAYGXB010000203.1, on the reverse strand, counting down.
GCAAACTCCGGTTACCTCACGCGGCGTTTGGTCGACGTGTCGCACGACGTCGTGGTGACCGAGGAGGACTGCGGCACCATGGACGGCATTGAGATGGAGGCCCTCACCGAAGGCGGCGAAATCATCCAAACCTTGGGTGAGCGAATCCATGGCCGCGTGGGCCTGGACGATATCCGGGATCCCTATACGAACGAGGTGCTTGTGTCCGCCAGTAACATGATTGGCGATGACCATGTAGTCAGGATCATGGATTCTGGTCTCGAACGCGTCATCGTGCGCTCTGTGCTCACCTGCAAAAGCAAGTATGGCGTCTGTGCCAAGTGTTACGGCAAAGACCTCGCGCGGGGCAGGATGGTGAACATAGGCGAGGCGGTGGGCATCATCGCCGCCCAATCCATCGGTGAACCCGGCACCCAGCTAACCATGCGTACATTCCATATCGGCGGTGCCGCCATGGTCATCGAGCAGTCGAGTCTCAAGTTCAACCATGCCGGCTTCGTCAAATATAAGGATCTCAAGGTGATCAGGGGCAAGGACAAAGAACTCGTGGCCATGAACCGCAATGGATTTATCACCCTTGTCGATGAAAACGGCAGAGAACGGGAATCCTATCCCATCGTCTATGGCGCAAAGGTCAAGGTAGAAGAGGGTCAGCGGGTGGATGCGGCAACCATGCTCGGCGAGTGGGATCCGTATTCGCTGCCTATCCTAACAGATGTGGCGGGAAAGGTGAAATACACGGACCTCGTCGAAGAAATCACCGTTCAGGAGCGCATTGACGAGGTAACCGGTCTGTCCCGCTCGGTAGTCATCGAGCCCAAGGATCCCGAACTTAGACCGCGGATCCTCATCGTCGACGATGCCGGGAAGCCCACCAAGATCCCCGGGACGAAGAATCAGGCGCGCTACAACCTTCCCGTGGGCGCCAATATCTTCGTGAAGGACGGCGAGGAAGTCTTTGCGGGTGACGTCCTGGTGAAGATCCCGAGAGAGACCACCAAGACCAAGGACATAACCGGCGGTCTGCCACGGGTCGTCGAACTCTTCGAAGCGCGCAAACCCAAGGAGTGCGCCACCGTCTCCGAGATCGACGGCGAGGTCACGTTCGGCAAGGACACCAAGGGCAAGCGCAAGGTTGTCATTACGCCCGAGGTCGGCCAGCCGAAGGAGTACATGATCATTAAGGGCAAACACATTGCCGTCCACGAGGGTGACTATGTGCGGGCCGGCGAACCACTCATGGACGGAGCGGTCGACCCCCATGACATCCTGAGGATCAGAGGTGAAAAAGAGCTTGCCAAGTACCTCACGAACGAGGTGCAGGAGGTCTACCGTCTCCAGGGCGTGAAGATCAACGACAAGCACATCGAGACCATCGTACGCCAGATGCTCAAGCGCGTCAAGATCAAGGATACCGGCGATACTGCGAACATCGAGGGTGAGTTCGTCGACAAGCATATCTTTAATGAGGAGAACGAACGCGTCGTGACGCAAGGCGGTAAGCCCGCGGTGGCAGAGCCATACCTCCTCGGCATCACCAAAGCGAGCCTTAATACCGAGAGCTTCCTCTCCGCCGCAAGCTTCCAGGAGACCACACGCGTTCTGACCGAAGCGAGCGTGCAGTGCAAGGTGGATCATCTCAAAGGCCTGAAGGAGAATGTTCTTATGGGAAGGCTCATCCCGGCCGGGACGGGATTCCCCCTCTACAAGAAGATAGAGGTAAAGGTAGAAAAAGAGGATATCTTCGATGACGAGCTGCTCTAGAAAATCCTTGACAGGTTTGGTTTGGATTGCTAGAAGACGGCGTCTATCCGATGCGAAAAATGGCGCGCAAACGCCTTATGAAGGGGTTAGAGAATGCCTACAATGAACCAGTTAGTACGAAAGGGCCGAGAGACTATCGAGAAGAGAAAGAAGACGCGAGCCCTTGCGAGTTGCCCCCAGAAACGCGGTGTATGCGTGAGGGTGTACACCACCACTCCGAAAAAACCCAACTCGGCCTTGAGGAAGGTGGCAAGGGTGCGATTGACCAATGGCTATGAAGTGACCTCCTACATCCCCGGCGAAGGGCATAACCTCCAGGAACACTCCGTCGTTCTCATCAGGGGCGGCCGTGTGAAGGACCTCCCTGGCGTGAGGTACCATATTATACGGGGCGTCATGGACACTGAGGGGGTAAAAGACCGCCGGCGGAGCAGATCAAAATACGGGGCCAAGAGGCCTAAATAGAGGTTGAGCTATGCCGAGGAAGAAAAGAGGAAGCCTTGCACGACCAATGACCTCTGATCCCAAGTACAGGGACAAACAGGTGGGCAAGTTCATCGATTGTCTCATGTGGGACGGCAAGAAGTCTGTCTCCGAGACTATATTCTACGAGACCCTGCATATGCTTGCCGACAAGACGAAGGAAGACCCTGTTCAGGTCTTCCACAAAGCGCTCGACAACGTGAAACCCCTCGTCGAAGTGCGGGCCCGCAGGGTTGGCGGTGCAACGTATCAGATCCCGACCGAAGTGCGGCCGGAGCGGAGAGACATGCTTGCCCGGCGCTGGATCATTCATGCGTCCCGTGCCCGCGGCGAGCATGTCATGAGCGCGCGGCTCGCTGCCGAACTTCTCGATGCCTACAACAACCGCGGTACGGCGATCAAGAAGAAGGAAGACACCCACAAGATGGCCGAGGCGAACAAGGCCTTTGCCCATTACCGCTGGTAGAGTTGAGAGTAGCGTGAAACGCGAAGTCCCCATCGACAGACTCAGAAATATCGGCATCATGGCGCACATCGATGCGGGCAAGACGACCGTTACGGAGCGCATCCTGTACTATACGGGCATGACCCATAAGATTGGCGAGGTCCATGACGGCCAGGCCACCATGGACTGGATGGAGCAGGAGAAGGAACGCGGCATCACCATCACGGCCGCAGCCACCACCTGTGCCTGGAAAGACCACATGATCAATATCATCGACACCCCAGGGCACGTGGACTTTACCATCGAGGTGGAGCGGAGCCTCAGGGTACTGGACGGGGCGGTCGGGGTCTTCTGCGCTGTCGGCGGGGTGCAGCCGCAGTCGGAGACCGTCTGGCGGCAGGCGCAACGGTACCTGGTCCCGCGCATCGCCTTTGTCAACAAGATGGACAGGGTGGGGGCCGACTTTTTCTCCGTTATGGACCAGATCAGGAACAAGCTTGGCGCTCATCCCATCGCCGTCCAACTCCCGCTCGGCCAAGAGGAAAACTTCGCCGGTGTTATCGATCTCATCACTATGCAGGCCATCAGGTTCGACGAGGAGTCCAAGGGGGCGCGTTTCGAGGTCTTCCCCATACCCGACGAGTATATGGATTTGGCGGTGGAATACCACGACAGGATCTTGAACGCCGTCTCTGATATCGATGAACATATCATGGAAGCCTACTTAAACGGGGTGAAGATATACCCCGCTGCCATCAAGGCAGCCGTTCGCAGGGGAACATTGTTGCTCTCTCTCACTCCGGTCATCTGCGGAGCGGCATTCAAGAACAAGGGCGTGCAGCCGCTCTTGGACGCTATCGTCGACTACCTCCCGTCACCCTTGGACAAGGGCGCGGTATCTGGCATGAGCGATGCGGGCGAGGAACACAAACGCGTCCCCAGTGACGAAGAGGCGTTTTCTGCCATCGCCTTCAAGGTCATGAATGACCCCTATGTAGGCCAACTTACCTATATACGGACCTATTCCGGTGTGCTCAATTCCGGCGATACCGTGTACAACAGCAGTACGGGGAAGAAGGAACGCATTGGCAGGCTCGTGCGCATGTTCGCGGACAAGCGCGAAGACATTAAGACGCTCTATGCCGGCGATATCGCGGCTATCCTTGGGCTCAAGGGTACGGGCACGGGCCACAGTTTGTGCGACAGAAGTAAGCCCATCATCCTCGAGGCCATAAAATTCCCCGAGCCAGTCATATCTATCGCCATTGAGCCCAAGAGCAAGGCCGACCAGGAGCGGCTCGGCATGGCGCTGGCCAGGCTTGCCATGGAGGATCCCTCCTTCCGTGTGCATGTCGACCCGGAGATGGGCGACACCATCATATCCGGTATGGGTGAACTTCACCTGGAGATCATCGTAGACCGTCTGAAAAGGGAGTTTGGCGTGGAGGCCAATATCGGCATGCCGCAGGTCGCCTACAAGGAGACCATCACCCGGGCGGTGGACGAGGAGTACAAGCACGCGAAGCAGACCGGAGGCCACGGCCAGTACGCCCATGTCTGCATCAAGGTCGAGCCCCTGGAACCGGGAAGTGGCTTTGAATTTGTCAACAACATCACCGGCGGGGTCATCCCCAGGGAATATATACCCGCCGTCAAAAAGGGCGTCGAAGAGGCCTTGAACATGGGACCCTGCGCCGGCTACCCGATGGTGGATATCAGGATTGCCTTGTACTACGGCAGCTACCATGAAGTGGACTCCTCCGAGATGGCGTTCAAGATCGCCGGCTCTATGGTCCTGAAGAATGCGCTGAGGCATGCTGGCGCCATTATGCTCGAGCCGGTCATGGATGTCGAGGTCGTGAGTCCGGAGGAGTATATCGGTGATCTCATCAGCGACATCTCGGCGAGGAGAGGCAAGGTACTCGGCATGGATACCCGCTCGGATGTGCGCGTCATCACCGCCCAGGTGCCACTGGCGGAGATGTTCGGCTACGCCACAAGCATGCGTTCCCATTCTCAGGGCAGGGCTACATATACGATGCAGGTTTCGCACTATGAGCCTGTACCAAGCAATATTTCAGAGAATCTTAAGATTGTCAGGGGGTAATTGCATATGGCGAAGGGAAAATTTGAGAGGACGAAGCCGCATGTGAATATAGGGACGATAGGGCACATAGATCATGGGAAGACGACGTTGACGGCGGCGATTACGAAGCAGTTAGCGAA
>CAYGXB010000202.1:0-6156 GCA_964353605.1 uncultured Bacteriovoracaceae bacterium | reverse complement strand
ACGGAAAAGAAGGCGAAGTTCTACAACAAGGGCAGGGCCCTCTATGAGCAATCCGAATATGTGAAGGCCGTTCTCGAATTCAAGAATGCCATCCAGATCGATCCCGGGTATGCAGATGCCTACTACATGCTGGGGATGACGGAACTCAAGCAGGGCCATGTGCAGAAAGCCTACGGGGCTTTCACCAAAGCAGTATCCGTCTCACCGGATCATACGGGGGCGCAGCTCCAACTGGGGAAACTTTTCCTCACCGCCAATATACCGGACAAGGCCAGGGAAAAGGCTGACCTGGTCCTGAAAAAGGAACCACGGAACGATGAGGCCCGCCTCCTCAAGGCCGGGGTCCTGCTTGTGGAAAATAGGATCGAAGAGGCAAGAGCCATACTGGAAGCGCTTCTGCACAAGGGGACGAGGAAGCCGCAGATATACGTCATGCTCTCCAACGTGTATGTGCGGGATCAGGAGATTGGGAAGGCGCAGCAGACTCTCGAGGCCGGCAGAAAAACCAATCCGAAATCCCCGGAAATCTACATCGCCCTGGCAAACCTTGCAGTGAGGACCGGGCATATCCAGGATGCCGAGGCCCCATTGAAAAAGATCATCGAGTTCGAGCCGACCAAGGTCGGGCACAAGCTGAATCTGGCCACCTTCTACATGGATTCCGGCCGGAAAGCGGAGGCTGAAAGGCTGGTCTCGGAGATCATAGCCCAGGACCCCGCCAGCGAGGGAACCGTACTCGCCGTTTTCCGGTTCTACCTTAAGCGGAGGATGTTTGCAGAAGCGGAGAAGACGCTGCGCGACGGAAGCCAGAAAAATGAGAAAAGCTTCAATCTCCGCGTTGCCCTGGGCGACTTCTATCTGAGCCTCGGAAAGACCGACATGGCGATAGCCACGCTCAAGGAATGCCTCGCGCTCGAAAAGAACCCCGCCTCGCCCCGCATCATCCAGACGAGGAATGCCCTTGCGGCCTGCTATATCAAGAAGGGTGACCTCGACATGGCACAGCGCTATGTGGACGAGGCCCTCAAGGAGAATCCCAAGGGTGTCGACCTCCATTTCACCAAGGCCAGGATCCACCTCCTCAAGGGAGAGAGCACCTATGCCGTTTCCGAGCTGCGGCCGGTGGTGAACGAAAAGCCCCGCTTCATCCCTGGACACCTGGCCCTCGCCGAGGCGCACCGCATGAACGGCGAGATCAAGCTCTGCATCGATACGCTCAACAATGCCCTGAAGATGAATCCGAAATCCATAGACATCCTGCTTGCCTTGTCAAGGACCTATGCACGCGAAAAAGACTATGAAGACGCGATAGCGAACCTGAAGAAAGTCCTCGAGCTCAATCCCCGGTACTACCAGGCCCATGCCTACCTCGGCGATATCTACGCCATACGCAAGAACCCCCAGGCCGAACAGGAATATGAGGAGATCATCACGGCAGACAAAAGCAATCCCTTCGGATACCTGAAACTTGCCCAATTCTATACTGAGCATGGGCAACCGGACAAGGCAATTTCGAAGGCAGAGGAAGGGCTCAGGACGAATCCCCAATCCGTTCCTCTCTTCAGCCTCCTCGCCGACCTCTATGCGAGTCAAAACATGCCCGAGAAGGCTATCCAGATGTGTGAAGACCGTTTGCGACAGAGCCCCCGGGACGCCCTCTCATTCTACCTGCTCGGCAGGGTATATCTGGTCACCAAGGAGTATCGGAAGGCCGAGGACGCCTTGGAAAAGGCCATCCAGATCATGCCCCAATGGCCGCAACCCTATTACCTGATCTCAAGGCTCTACCTCCTGCAGGGAAAGCGGGAGGAGGCGATCAGGCGCCTCGATGCCTCGCTCAGGCAGAATCCGCAGAATCCTGCGCCATACCTCATCCTGGGCCAGCTCTATGAACAGAGCCGCGACTACATCAAGGCACGGCAGACGTATGAGAAGGCCTTGACTGTATTCCCGGACCTCTGGCTCGTGATCAACAACTTCGCCTTTCTCCTCAGCGAACACCCCGCCTCGAAGGCCGACCTCGACAAAGCGCTTGCCCTTGCCACCCGGTCCAGGAACCTCAGGCCGGAAGAACCCGCCGTCATCGACACCCTCGGCTGGGTATACCTTAAGACCGGCAACGTGGGACAGGCGCTCGCATATATTGAAACAGCCCTCGACAAGGACCAGCAAAACCCGATATACAACTATCACTTGGGCATGGTCCTGTTGAGGATCGGCAACGCAAGCGAGGCGCGCGATAAATTGGTGGCCGCTCTCAAGACGCGGGAGCCCTTTTACGGCAGAGACGAGGCGGAAAGAACCCTGAAAGGATTGCAAAAATGAACTTTATTCCTCCCCGATGGAGGGACGGCCCCCTGGGGCAGCCCTTGCGAGGTTGGGGATTTGCATATAATCAACTGGGGGTACGAGTATGAAACATAAGGCAGGGAAAGGCATGCTTCTCGCAGGGATCATCCTCATGGCAGCCGTGCAATCCTGGGCTGTCACAAGCTCCGAAGAGAGGAAAGATGCGGAGTATATTATCGGCTCGGGTGATGTGCTCATCATCTCCATCTGGAAGGACGAGGCCCTGACGAGGGAGGTCGCGGTGCTGCCCGACGGGACCATATCCTTCCCCCTCATCGGCTCGGTCATGGCCGGGGGGAAGACGGTGGGCGAATTGAAAAAGGACATCGAAGGCAGAATAAAGCGCTATGTCCCCGACCCCGTGCTCTCCGTGGTCGTCAAGAACGTGAACAGTATGTTCATCTATGTGATCGGGAGGGTCAACAATCCGGGCCGCTTCATCCTGAACGGCACCGTGAACGTCCTCCAGGCGCTGGCCATGGCCGGCGGACTCACGCCGTTCGCCGATAACAACGGGATCAAGATCTTCCGGAGCGAAGGCGGGGCAAATGCCATCCTAAAATTCCGGTATAACGATGTGGCCAAGGGCAAGCACCTGGAACAGAACATCATGCTCAAACGTGGGGACGTCATCGTCGTCCCGTGACCGCTTAAGCTTACGAGACCCATGTTTCGGCTCCTAGCCGCCATTGCATTGTCTTTACCCATCATCCTGGGGCTTGGTACAGCACATCTCCGGGCGGCGGAGATCAAGTTCACCCCAACCGTCGTCCTGAGAGCAGAGTACAACGACAATCTCTTCTTCGATCCCACCGATGTGGAGGAGACCGACGATTACATCGCCACGCTCTCGCCCGGGGCCAAGTTCACCGACAGGACCGAGCGGCTCGATGCCCTCCTCCTGACACGCTTCGACATCCTCAGGTACCGCGATAACGACGATCTCGATACCATTGATCAGGACCACCTGGGGCGCATCCGGTTCAGGCTTACCGAAAGGATGCGGACCTCGGCCGAAGCCGGGTATATCAGGGATTCCCGGGCGGACCGCGATATAGAAACCAGCGGGACCGTGCTGGGAACCGTACGGCGGGAGCGCCAGCACTATGCCTGCGCGGCTAACTATGCCTTTACGGAGAAGACCGCATCAGGCCTCTCATACACGTTTGACCAGGATAAATTCAACAGCCCGGAATATATTGACTCCACCGCCCAGAATGCCACCCTTGCACTCAACCATGACCTGGGCGCGCTGATGTCGATGACCACCGGCCGGATCACGATGGGATATGCCCTCTACGACTTCACGGATACGCGGGTAACCAATTATTCCTATGCCATCGGGGCCAGCAAGGAAATCAATGAGGCCCTCAGTCTCTCCGCGGACATAGGCAGACGTCATACCCGCTCTACTTTCGAAACGGTGCTCTGGTCAACCCCCATCGATGAGAAGAGCAATTCGCGGGGGGTCGTCGGCCAGGTAACGCTGTCCTACAAAGGCGAGCGCACCAATGGCGGCCTCACAATGTATCACGACATACGAACGATAAGCGGCACTACCGGCATAGTCGAGAGATCATCCCTGCGGCTCGATATCGGCAGGCGATTCACGTACAAGCTCCAGGGGGACCTCACGGCGGAATACTACCTGAACAAGGGCAATCAGGGACAACTCGTCAGGGAGGATATCGATGAAGCGACCCTGAGGGTTCAGCCCAGGCTCCGCTATGCCTTCACGAATGACCTGGCCCTGGAGCTCGCTTACCGGTTCACGCGGCTCAAGGATCATGCGGCGGACCAGGATCATGAGCAGGGCCTGTACTTCCTGCGCCTTTCCTGGCAATATCCGCTTCCCCACGCGGGATCGTGAGCATGGATCGAGCGCATTTCAACCAATGGATCCAGGCCTGAAGAGAGATCAGACAACATAATAGGGAGAAGACGCATGGAAACGCCCACTATGACCCCGAACGAATTATTCCACATCCTGAGGAGGAGAAAATGGAGCCTTATCATCCCGCTTGTCTCCATCTTCCTCGTCGCCGTGATCGTAGCCCTGGCACTGCCGCCGGTCTACAAGGCTACCACCACCATCCTCATCGAGCAGCAGGACGTCCCGGCCGAATTCGTGAAGGCCACCGTCTCCACCTACGCCGAACAGCAGATGCAGATCATCAACCAGCGCATCATGAGCTCCACGCGGCTCCTCGAGATCATCAACCGTTTCAACCTCTACCCGGAACTGAGAGACACAATCATGACCGAAGAGATCATCGCCAGGATGCGCGAGGACATCAAGCTCGAACCCATCAGCATCAATGTGGTCGACCCCCGCACCGGCAGGGCGACTGCGGCCACCATTGCCTTCACCATTTCCTACGAGGGCAAGAGCGTACCGGAGAAGGTCCTCCAGGTCGACAATGTCCTGGCTTCCCTCTTCCTCGAGGAGAACGTCCAGGAAAGGGAGCGGCAGGCCACCGAGGTCTCGAAGTTCCTCGAGGACGAGATGACCAAGGTGAAGACCGACCTCGAGAAGATTGATGACAAGATCGCCCGGTTCAAGGAAAGCCATGTCAATGACCTCCCCGAACTCATGCAGATCAATATGCAGAGCATACACGACATCGAACGCAATATCGATACGCTGAACAGTCAACTGTCCCAGCTCAAGGAGAAGGAAGGGTATCTCAAGACCCAGCTCGCCACTGTCCCGCCCGAGTTCAAGGAGACGGACAGAAAGCGCCTGGAGGAGCTGAACGTCAGGCTCGTGAACCTCAAGAACCAGTTCTCGGAGGAGCACCCGGACGTGATCCAGACCAAGGCCGAGATCGCCGAGATCGAAAAGCGTCTCAAGCAGGCCTCCTCAGCCGGTGCACCCAAGATGCGGCCGGACAACCCCGCCTACATCACCCTCGCCGCGCAGCTCTCCAGCGTGCAGAGCGAGATCGGTTCAGTGCACGCCCAGATGCGGGATCTCAAGACCAGATTGGAAGGCTACAAGCGTCGTATCGAGCTCTCCCCCCAGGTGGAATCGGAATACAAGGTCCTCCTGATGGAGCGGGGCAATACGCAGGCCAAGTACGATGACCTGATGCGCAAGTTCATGGAATCGAAGGTCTCCCAGGGGTTGGAGAAGGAACAGAAAGGCGAGCGCTTCACCATCATCGACCCTGCCCGGCTCCCTGAGAAACCCTACAAGCCGAACCGCCTGGCAATCATGCTGATCGGTCTCGTCCTGGGGCTCGGGGGAGGCATCGGCAGCGTGGCCGTGAAGGAGTACACCGATACCTCGGTCCGCAATGCAGAACTGCTCACCCTCATCACTTCCTTCCCCGTCCTGGCCAGCATCCCGAATATCCTCTCCGATAAGGATCTCGCCCGCTCCAAGGGCTGGTGGAAGTGGGGGATCATCGCCGTGCTCACCGTGCTCATACTCGGCATCATCATCTTCCACTTCACGGTGATGAACCTGGATGTCTTCTGGTTGAAACTCATCCAGCGGATCGGGATCTGAGGAGGCGTACAATGAAGATCAAGAAGGCGATCGAGAAGGCAAAACAGGCCAGGGAAGCCGGAAAAACCACCGCATCCTTCGCGCATGACAAAGCGGCAAAAAAGGGGGAATTGGTTTCGCCCGTTTACTCCGAATCCAGATTCATAGAACCCGACCGTGCGATCCTGGCCGAAAACAGGTGCATAGGCATGTTCCACGATTCGCCCTACCTGGGACCCTACAAGGTCCTGCGGACGCAGATCCACAAGCTCACCAAGGACAGGGGCTGGAACACGATCATGGTCACCAGCCCC
>CAYGXB010000201.1:0-6163 GCA_964353605.1 uncultured Bacteriovoracaceae bacterium | reverse complement strand
AAATTAGAAGATAATCATTCCGATGCTGGCTCACTCTCTATCAAATCTCATTATCGAATTAACGTCCCCGTCCTTGCCATGAATAACAAAAGTTGTTCAAGCACAATATCATCGCTGCCTCGTCACTGCACCGGCACGGTGGCGGTTGCCGAAGAGTTCCAGTAGGGCGCCGCCGTCACCGTGACCGTGGTGCCCGCATATGTGACATAGGGGGCTCTGAGCGCCAGAGAGAAGGAGGCGGAGGTATGCCCGCCGCTCATGTTCACCGCATAGGGAAGGATCACGAATGCCCCCCTGTTCGAGGAGGAGATCTGGAGCTGAAGGCCGTTTGCCGGGGCAGGACGGTCGAGGGTGATGGTGGCCGTGCTCGAGCCGTACTGGCCCGGAGGCATAATGACAAGAGAAGAGACAGCACGCGGCCACAGGACCGGCACGCTCGCGGTGAGGCGCTGCCCCATGTACTCGGCGGTGATGGCCACATTCCGGTCCTCCCCGATAAAGGTCTTCCTAAGCGGCAGCGGGATAGCGACCACATTGAAATTCCCCCCCTTTACGCCGGCGGGCAGCGTGCACCAGTAGGGCGACGGGCTGCTTTCCCAGGTTCCGGTGAAGTTGAGCACGTCAGGCTCCGCGGAGGAGAGCTTCACCTGGATGGGGGAAGTCATGCTCGGGTAGTCTGTCTCGAGGGTACCCAGCCCCCTGTCGATCCCGTTGGTAGATCCTGCATAGAGGGGCTGGACCGGTTGGATCGAGAGCCCGAAGCGCTTCAGCAGGATGGGGGAGACCGTCAGTGAGGTGCTTGCCTGCACGCCGGCGCTCGCCCGGTCGAGCCCTGCCCCGGCGTTGAGGGTAACACCGACAGGAGCGGTCAGGACGCTCTGGCTCCCCGGGACGATGGAGACCGTTCCATTTCCGCTGCTGAAGCCGGGGGAAATGGCAATGAACCTGTTGTCGCCCTGGACCAGCAGGCCTGTGGGATCGTATGCTCTCGCCGGAGGGACCGCGATGTCCGGGGCGCTGCTGGCAACCCATACCTTGTAGTAATAGTTGATGATCCCCATGGGCCTCGCGACAGGACGGTCGAGGGTCACGGTCATGACCGGGTTCGTAGCGCTCTGGCCCACCCTGAACGAGGCCGGGCTCACTGTCGCGGATATCACGCGATAGCCGGGCAGCGGTGTGATGGTCACCTGCGCCGATGCACTGCCCGTGCTGTTCGATGCGGTGATGGTCACTTTCTTCTCAGAGGTCAGAGACTCGATGTATTCGGTGGACAGGGGAAAGCCCTCTTTGTTCGACCCGTAGTTGACCACGACAAAGTTGCTCGGACCGGTCACCGGCCCGCCGGTCTCGCTGTAGGATGCCTTCGGGACAAGGACGATGCTCGGGTCGGAGCTGGTGATCCATACCTTCTCACCCACCCTGAGCGAGGTGCCGCTCGATGAGCGGACCACGTTCATGACCGCCTGGGCGAGGGTGACGGTGAACTGGGGGCCCTGGGAGCCCTGGTTGCGGCCGTTGGGCAGATCCGCATTGGTGACGGTGAGCGAGGTGACCGGATTGGGGGGCGGCGGGAGGATGGTCACATAAGTCGATGCCTGGCTCGTCCCGTTCGATGCCGTGATGGTCACGGTCCTCGGGCTCGTGAGGTTCGCGATGGCGTGGATGTTGAGACCGAAGGAGGCCTTGTTCGTATTGTTGGTCACCAGCACGAAGTTGCTGGGACCCGTGACAGGATAGCCCTTCTCGTCGTACGGACTCTTGGGCGGCTCGACGATGTCGGGTGCGCTGCTGGTGACCCAGATCTTCACCACCTCCCCGCTGCCGGTGGCGCGGTCGAGGGTCACGGTGAACTCCGGAGGGGCCCAGATGGAGGCGACTCGGTACTCAAGATTCTGGACCTGGGCCGGTGCCACGGTGAACGACACAAGCCTGAAGGGGACAGACGCCGGGGGCCTCATCCGCACGGGAGGCTGGGTGGTGCCCGGGGATACAGGCGCCTTGAGTGGCGTGCCATCGAGGGTTCTTCCCGGCAGCACCGCGCCGCTGTCGAGGCCCATGGCTTCCTGGAATGGGCCTGCCATAATGACTGCCAGAGATACCCCGATGAACACTGCAATTCCTAATTCCCACAGTTTCATTGCTACCCTCCTCACGTGTGGTTGAAGAAGACCGCCGGACCGGCTCGATTCCGATAAAACTCTATAACATGATTCAATTTATGCATACAGAAAAAAGGGAACCACACTAGCTAAGTCCCAGGCCCAATAGGCCCACCCATTAGGGTGTCCCCCAGAACCCCTCAGGGGAGAGATTCGGGGGGATTCCTGTCTCATGCAAATTTCTGGTTTAGCAATAGCAGGTTCTGTTGATGATAATCTTCTTTAAGTCATCGGATAGGTCATTAAAGTATGCGCAGTAACCGGCAACACGAACCAGGAGATGTGGGTATTTTTCCGGATTGTTGTATGCGTCCAATAATACTTCTCGGTTGATAACGTTGGGTTGAAATTGCATGCCGCCTTTCTTGAAAAATGTTTTGAATATACTTGCCAGGTTTCTGCCTCCTTCAGGGCCTTGGAACAATGCGGAATCGATGGTGAACGTAACCGTTGTGCCGTTGGGTGCATAATTGGCATAATCAATACCGGCGACGGAATTCAGTGCTGATAATAAATCCCCCGTTTGCATGCCATAATGAGGAGTAATACTGTTGGCGAGAGGGACGCCTTTCAATCTGCCTGAAGGCAAAGAGGGCGTTTTCTTTCCGTAGACATCATTTACATTCAAGGCGTAATATCCGGCGGTGTATATGCCGCCGCGCGTACAGTTCTCCACCGAGTTCAATGCGTTGATGTAAATCTGCAAGGTTTTGTTCACCCATTCGACAGCTTCACGGGAATCATCATGACCGAATTTTGGGACCTCGAGTAATGCCGATCTGATCTGCTGATGATAATCCCCCTCATAGTCGTTGTCGATGGCGTTGATGATGTCATTAATTGAATACAGTTTTTGCTTATATACCACCTCATTAATGGCGTGGAGCGAATCCGCGACATCCGTAATCCCTACCGCTTGAATGCCGCTGCTGTTTAACGTCGCGCCGCCTTCGCACACATCTTTTCCGCTTGCAATACAACCCTTGAAGAGTGTGGATGCCAGGGGTGTTGTAAAGTTTTCACGAAGTACCTCTTCAATCTTCTGGTGATCGGCCAATATGGAGGCCGTCAGATGATTCAAACGTGCCTGATAGCGTTCAAGCAATTCATCCATGTTCGCGGGCGGGTTAGGTCTGGAGGTCCTTTTCTTTTTGAACTGTTTCTGGGCGTTGCTATATTTTGAAAGGACGAATTTGGAGAATGTATTGTCCCTTCTGCAGTTGTATTCGACAAATTTCGTGGTCATTTTCTCCAGCTGATCGACGATTCCAAAGTTCCATAAATCATCTTCTTCACCTTTGAGGGCCTGCAAGAAAGGCAAGGTGACGTTCACATTGGCGCAGTCGGTATTGCCGAAATGATCATCCGAAGCGTTTGGTTCAACACATCCTATTATAGCGTAATTTCTCGTATCCTCCACAGGCGTGGTGGGGTAATGCTTTGCCAAAGTTTCAAGGTAAATTTCATCATTATACAAGGCAGGCATGGGTGCACCGTTGATATATACCTCTGCAAGCCTGTCCAGATATTTGGTGGGACTGTCCTTATGGATTCTTGCCGTCATATTACAGGCGTAAGGCTGCAACTCGCAGATATCGAGCAGCATATAGGTAACGTCATTGGTAGCGTCCTTACCGTCTTTGCCAAGACCTCCGGCCGTCACAACCTGGTCGGTAGACATGGTCTCGAAAAGTCTTCCGATTCTCAAGTAGGTATCGCCATCGTTTACTAAAATAGCCTCGTCCATTTTGAGAATAAATAAGGCCAGCAGTTCTTTGGCTTTGTCGTAATCGATTAAACCGGCCTCTTTATCTCTTTTAAAATATGGATATAATATCTGATCGAGGCGTCCATGGGATACCGCATTTTCATAGGATTCAATGCAGAGCGCGATTTGTAAAAACATCATGCTCTGGAGCGCTTCATGGTAGGTGCGGGCGGGGTTTTTGGGGACATATCGGCAGATCGAGGCCATTTCTTCCAATTCCTTGCGGCGTACCGGGTCCGATTCCTCCCTGCTCAGGCTTGATAATTTCTCGGCATAACGCGCGGCGAACACTTCTAATGCCTGAAGGGCAACAATGGCGCCCTGGTAGAAGTCCTGATTATTCTCAGGCTTTTCTCTTTGCATGTTTTCAATTTCTTTTATGATCCCTGTGGTTCCCAGTTCAAGCATGCGCTCGTAGTTGACCGTAAAATGCGCTATTGCCGCCATATTATTATTGAATCCGGCAACACTCTCGGAGGCGCGCGCAATGGTCAACATAAACTTCGGGATGGAATTATTTACCTTCATTAAAAGGCAGTGTCCCAGCCAGAAAGGCAGTGTTCTATAAAAGAAATTAAGCCTGTCCTTCCAGGAGCACTGGAATGCAACCGGTGTTTGGCGATGGATTTGGTGGAGAATGGAAGCGAAGAGGGTGCCATAGTGTTCTTCCCATATCTGACCGCCGACCCTTTTGGAGGTGAAATTGCCGACGAGCAGTTCATGGGGATAGATAATAATACTCTTGTTTTTCAATACATATGCAAGACGTTCCGACCGGTGAATGGGGGTCGGTTTGTTGAAACCATGCTTCTTGTAATAATCTGTTTTCAGGTTGGATAC
Organism: uncultured Bacteriovoracaceae bacterium; assembly: GCA_964353605.1. GTDB lineage: Bacteria > Desulfobacterota > Desulfomonilia > UBA1062 > UBA1062 > CAYGXB01. Next base: position 1,393 of record CAYGXB010000201.1, on the reverse strand, counting down.
TTCAAAACAGAGATGACGATCGCTTTCCCGGATGGCGTTTTGTATGTCATAAACGCGCTGGGTAAAGACGGCTTTATGTCTGGAAGAATCCAGCTCAGTGCATTCGGTTTTGATGCCCAATGATGTGAATGATTCGACCGCGCTTTTTAGGGCGGCAAGGCTTTGATCAGGGGTAATATGTAATGACTCTTGCTTCAAGCCCAAACGCCTGGCTTTTTCTTCGTACATGTTGTGGTATTTCAGCAATTCAATTGAGGTATAATTGAGAGACTTTAAAAATTCCGCCGTTGCTTTTATATTGCTTTCCCGATCATTGAAACCCGGCACAATTACCATGCGGAATTTTATATTGGTATGTATGGCAAATAGTTTCTTGATATTGCTGTGGATTAATGTGCTGTCTTGTTTTGTGCATTTCTTATGGAGGTCGTCGTCGCCGACAACCTTCAGATCAATGATAAACAGATCTATATACGGTGCGAGTTTGTCTATATTTTCCCAAGGCACATGCAGAGAAGTTTCAACGGAAACATGTATTTTCTCATTCCTTAATAATTTCAAAAAACGCATCAGACTATCCGGGTCTTGTAATAGGGGGTCACCGCCGCTCAGAGTCACCCCGCCCCCTGTTTCGAAGTAATACTCTTTATCTCTCGAAATGATTTCCATCATCTCAGTAATTGAATAATTGCCATCCGGCGCTATATCAGGTTGGAATGACAACGCTTCCGGGTTCTGGCACCATAAACATCTTAATTTGCACCCCTGAAAGAAAATTGTGGTACGAATACCGGGACCGTCATGAACACAGGTACGTTGTATTTTCAGGACCCTTAGCCTATCAGCGCGGATTCTTTGGCTCTTTTTAAGAGGTATGCCCGTTTCTTGTTGTTCTAACGGTTGCTTGCTCTGAATAATCTCCATTTTAACTCCTTTTCTATAATTTAAAAAATGTTATCCTTAGATGTGCAAACTCCGATGGCAATATCCGTGAGCTTATCCGCTTCAGCCATTGCATGATTTTACTGATATCTTGTGTGGGACGGTAGGAAACAAATATGTGCACATGATCACTCGCCACCTTCCCCGTTATTATGTCTATCTCATACTCAAGGGCAATTTGTCTCAATACGTCTCTGGTCCTTATTGCTACTTCCCCCGTCAACACGCGCTTCCTGTACTTGGGTATCCATATCAGATGTACCTTCAGATCCGTCTTTGTGTGTGCGCCAAGCTGGTAACGTCACATAGCGACAGATTATAACCTTCTCTTCGCCTAAAGGCGAGAGATTTCAACCATCCCTGACCGGGACATTAAAGGCATCCGAACTAAGAACTTGGTCATGGGAGATATCCTCTATGGATACAGTCTTCTAACTATACGAGATTTCAA
>CAYGXB010000200.1:0-6188 GCA_964353605.1 uncultured Bacteriovoracaceae bacterium | reverse complement strand
TGCCGCAGAAGGAACGGACTGTGCCTGGAAGGTGTCAGTGACGCCCTATGCCTGGTTTGCCGGTGTAAGTGGCACGGCTGCGGTCAAGGGGCATGAGTCGAATGTGGTTACTAGTTTCAGTGACATCCTTAAAAACCTCGACATAGCAGGGATGATACAGGTCGAGGCCAGCATGGACGATGCCGGTTTTTTTGTCCAGCCGAACTACATAAAGCTTTCAAGCGACGCAACCTACACGATTCCAAGCAATGGTGTCATGGTCAATGCCGACGCAAAAGCCGAAGTCTTGTTTATGGAATTCGGCGGATTCTATAGGGTCGTTGAACATGCGGGTGGGGATGCATACAGGCCCGGCTCCATCGACTTCATCGGTGGCATCAGATACTGGGACATGAGTACTGAGCTCGATTTCAATGTCCCTGCCGTGGGGGAAAGCTTTGATGAAAAGACGGACACACGATTTATCGACCCCTTCCTAGGGCTCCGTTTAAGAACATACCTTACTGACAAGGTCCTGTTCAATGGAAGAGCTGATATCGGAGGATTGGGCACCGCCTCGTCAAGCAACTATACCTACAACATCGTGGCCCTGTTCGGGTACGATATAACCAAGAATGCCGCCTTGTTCGGCGGCTACCGTTCCCTTTATGTAGATTGCGGCGATTCAAAAAATGGTTATAAGACCACGATGCATGGCCCGCTTGTGGGGGTTCAGCTCATATTCTGAAGCTGCTGGGGAAATGCATGAAATACAGAAGGAACTCCTTTTCCCGGTTCAGGAGAACGAGGGCAAGGACTTTTCTCAAGCGAGAACACCACTATAAGGAGGGAAATTATGAAAAAATGAGTATCTTTATCAGCCTACTCCTGCTATGGGCACTGCCTATTACGCTTGTGCATGCCGAGGATTTGATTGTCTTCCCAGCCAAGGGCCAGAGCGCGGAGCAGACGGAAAAAGACAAGGGCGCATGTTACACCTGGGCCAAGCAACAGACCGGCGTTGACCCGCTGGCCCTAGCGGAGCCGCCGAGGTGCTTGGTCTGAAGAGGACAACCCCCCAGGCGAAAATGAAGAAATTGGGCATCATGCGTTCCAGCAAGCCCATGCCGCAGTAAAAAGACAATGAGGAGGACTCAATGAAAGTACTTGCCTTGATAACGAGTGTGGTTTTTTTGGTAGTCCAGCTTCCCGGCGTGGTTGCCGCCGCACCTGCTTTTTCGGGCATTACCGCAAATGCTGACACGGCGGATACCGTGGTGAGCAATCCGGCCGGCATGATGAGATTCAAGCAACCAAGCGGATACGTAAATACTATGATCTTCACCACGCACAGTGAGACCGAAGTGACGGCTTCTGACATCCCAGGAGAACAATCTACAAGCGACAATTCAACGTTCGCCATGCCAGGGATTTATTATCTCCATCCCATCGGGGACCGTTGGGCCGTTGGTATCGGTCCCAACGCGGCCATGGGGCTTGGGGCAAGTTACGACGACAATTGGGCGGGACGCTATCTGCTGCAGAACTGGTCGCTGGTGTTTGCCGGCATCGCTCCGTCGATCGCCTACCGCATCAATGACAGACTTTCCGTGGGGGTATCCCTGCCGATCATGTACTCCCGATACACACTGGAAAAGGCCGTCTTCAATCTAGTGCCCGGCTCTGCGGACGGGTCATTTGATTTGGAAGCTGACGGCTGGGGTATGGGAATAAGTGTCGGGGTGCTCTATGAGCTTGACCAACACACCCGCTTCGGCTTGACTTATCGTTCAAAGGTATCGATGACGTTGGAGGGCCGCCCCGAGCTTTCTGGTCTCACGGAAGAACGCTCACAACTCCTCAACCGGTTCGGCGCCCTCCAGAAGGATATTTCCTTCGATACGAGCACACCCCAGGTAGTGAATGCCGGTATATTCCATGATTTTGCAAACGGCTGGTCCTGTTCACTCGATCTCGCCTGGATAGACTTTTCCGAGTGGGGTCTTGAAAATGTGACGATCGGAGATACCGAAATCTCCACGCAACCCGGCAATTACAATGATATCTGGGCCGGGACGTTGGGCGTCAACTATAAGCTGACGCCGCAGTGGACGGTAACGAGCGGCGTGTTTTATGTCTCTTCGCCCCAGGACGAGGAGGACCGCACGGCCTCCATGCATCTTGATCAGATGTGGGGCGCCGGTCTCGGATTTGAATATCAATTCCGGAAGGACCGCAGGGTGGACTTTGACGTGACCTATATACAGTTTGGCGACAGCAAGTTCACGGCGCACGACGTCCCGCTGGCGGGCGATATCGAAGCGAAAGATACCACCAATTATGGCCTCGCATTCGGTATCGGACTGAAATGGTAATGGTGGCAGGCAGGGAAGCAACGGAAAAAAGATTCATTTTTCCCCTGATGCGCGGTCGGGCGCTGCATACCAGACGCCGCCGGATTGTACCGGCAGCCATGAAACGAGAGAGTCTTTGCCGCATTAACGACGTTTGCCAATATTATTACATAATCAACGGTTTCTCAGGACTTGTGGAACTGATCATTTATTGCATGAATGGACACTGAAGATGCGACGGAAAACAAAGCTGGTTTTCATGGCTATCGGCGTACTGACGCTGATAATCCTGATAATCGCATCTGGCATCATGGCCGTGCTCGCTTTTGATGAAGAAAACTCACGGGCTCTTCTTGGCTGGGCAATCAAACAATTCAGCGGGTATACCGTAACCATACAGGGACCGCTTTCTATCGATCTCTCGCTGACGCTATCTCTGAGGGCTTCGAAAATCCTCATTGAACCTCCCGATGATACGTCTTCCATGAAGATTTTCCGGATCGAGCGGATGCAGGTACGGATTGCACTGGCCCCCTTACTGTACGGGAAGCTCCGCATCCTGAACCTGGGGGTTGATGGCGCGACCGTGTCCTGGGATCCGTGGAAAAAGACACCCGAGAAGCAATACGAGGTCCCCGATGTGACCGCGTTGCGAAACATTGACCTGACCATACCCCCGCATGGACATATGCGCGCCGTGCATATCCGCGCAGACAACCTGCAGCTTCACCATGTTCGTACCACAAATTCCCTGCTGATCAAGGGGGCCGGCACCCTGAACGACCAACCCATCAGCCTGAGCGGCCTGTTTGGGATGTTCGCCGCGTCTTCCACCCCAGCCCGGCCCTATCCGGTGGATTTCGGTGTGCAGATAGCAGACATGGCGATGAAGATCTCCGGGACGATCGACGATCCCAAACAATGGGAAGGCATGCATCTGAACGTGGACATGCAAGAACGGGAAGTCGCCACCCTCCTGCATATGCTTGGAATCCACTCAGGCCCCCTAGGGCGGATGCATGTTAAGGCAAAGCTCGGCGGGAGCATTGAATCACCGGGCATATCCGATATCTCGATTGCCATTACGGAAAGCCCGCGCCTTTCATTGACCGCCATCGGCGCCATCCCGGACCTGAAGAGCGGTGACGGTGCGTATCTGAAGGTCTCCGGGGCCTGTACGGATAAGGCGCTGCTCCATGTTCTGTCCCCGGAAGGGTTCTCGCTCACGGCGATCGTTTTCAAGGGGAATGTGCAGGGAACCCGCGCGGGTTTGAGCGTGGAGAATGTCCAGGCTTCAGCCGTTACCGACAAGCATGCCCATGTACAGGCACAGGGGAAAATCCACTTGGGTTCATGGCCGTATCCTGTTTCGGCATGGGCGTTTTCTCTGCAGGGAGAACTTGTATCACCCACTCTCAGCGCCTTTTTAACCGCCCGTGAGCCATCCCTGCCCGCCATGCAGCCTGTCCGCGCGAAATTCCATATCGAGGGCACTTCCGACCGGTTTGCGCTGGAGGATATCGCTGTCTCGCTCGGGAACACGCAATCCCTCGCCCTGAGCTTCGCGGGACGGATCGGCCAGGTGGAGCCGGGCGGCGTTACCCCGTTGTCTTCAGTGCATCTGATCGGGTCTCTGAATGCCTTAAGCCTTGCCCAACTTAACCCTTTGGTGAATGGGACGCTGCCCGATCTCGGCCCGCTTTCCGCCCGCGGCGAGCTCAAAGACCGCCAGGGTGGTTACGCCCTCGAGAACATGCGGATCGTCCTGGGGAAAGCGGAGGCTTTCAGGGTGGAGGCGACGGGAAGTGTGGACACCGGTATGCGGGAAAAGAAGATCTTTCTGGACAGGATCGCGCTGCACTGCAGGGTAAGTGGCGCACCGCCGCGTCAAATGCAGATGCTCTTCGGTCTGGACGAGCCGCACATCGATGCGCTCGATGCGTCGTTCGACCTCTCGGGAAGCCCCCAGGCGCTCGCGGTTTCCAAGGCCCATGTCTCGGCGGGCATTGCTCAGGAAATGAAGGCGACCATAGAGGGCGATATCAGACGGATCAACCCCCTGGCCGTACGATCAATGAACCTCAAAGACCGCCAAGGCCTGGAGGGAAAAAATCCCGCCATCGCAGGGGTCGATCTGCACTGCACGGTGCAGGCCTCCGGCACGCACGCGCTGATGCAGCAGTTCGGATTCAAGAAGCCCTATATCGAATCGTTCGCGGGATCGTTCGACCTCACCGGCCGCCCTGATAGCTTTTCGATCACCCGGGTTCTTGTCGAGGCCGGGATGATGGAGAGAGGAAATATCACCCTGCAAGGCTCCATAGACCACCTCGATCTCATGGATCCTCAAGCCGTTAAAGGGGTCGACCTGCGCCTCACGGGCTCCGCCCCCGACGCCGGGATCCTTTCAAAGCTGACAGGCCGGGACTTGACGGAGCTGGGCCCCATTGCTCTGAATGCCTACCTGGGAGACAAAGCCGGCACCCTTGATTTGGATCCCTTTGAAGTGCGTGCCGGAGAAGCCGGCCAAGAGGTGCTGATCATAAACGGACACATGCATGATGTGCTGAATCCTCATAAGTTGCTCTTGGATGCCGCCGGTGTGGCATCATCGAAGGTCGTGTTGGCTGGGCAGCCGGGAAAACAGCCCTTCCCCATCAGCGGTAAAATCAAGGTCCAGGGCTATACCGACCAGATTAATATTGAGGAGCTGCGGGTGACATCCCCTGCGGATGCCGTGTTCCTCGATGTGAGCGGAAGCATTACCGACCTGGCAGAGGCGCCGACCTTCAAGGGCAGGCTGGTATCCGACATCCAGGACCTCGCGCTCATCGCACCCCGCGCGGGTGCTGCGTTGACATCGCTCGGTGCGCTCCACGCCGACGGACAGATCGTGATCAAACGGAACAACATGGCCTTCAATGGTGCGATGAATCTCGGCCGGACCCAGTGCATGGCGGACATGGTTGCATCGTCCGCGGAAAAACGCCCCCGGATCGTCGCCAAGATCCATGCCCCGACGGTCTATCTCGACGGTCGCGACGCCTCTCCCCAGACCACCTCCCCGTCCCAGGCACCCCTCAAGGCTCCCCGCAAGCCGGCAGGTGAGGGGATCTTCGATACGGCACCGCTCACCATCGATATACCCCAGACAATCGATGCTTCCATTCGTATGACCGCGGATAGCATTGCGGATCGCACCAACACGTATCCCTTTCATGATGTCAGGCTGGAGGCATCACTTGAAAAGGGCAGCCTGCGGCTCAGCCCCATAACCTTTCAGTATGCGGGGGGTTCTGTCGCCATGGACATCGCCATCGAACCCAATGGAAAAACCCCGGATATGAAGATGCGGCTCACGACAGAGGATTTGGACATCGCCACGCTCGAGGAGTATCTTCACAAACCGCACCTCCTGGATGGGAAGTTGTCCGTCTCGGCCGACATGCATGGGCAGGGCAACTCAGCCCATGCGCTCGCATCCTCGCTGGAGGGTGATATCGGCTTCGCCATTGAGAACGGCGCCATCAATCGTAATGTCGAGATCCTTGGTGGAGACGGGGTGGATATGATGCTTTATTTTACCGAAAGCATTACCGGCGATGCCCTCGACCTCGTGCTCCCCTTTGCCAAAAGGAAAAAATATACCGCATTGAACTGCATGGTGGCCCGTTTCACTTTCCAGAAGGGGGTGGGCCTCAGCCGGATCATCGCCTATGACAACAGTGACTACAAAGTGAGCGGGCTGGGCACCCTGAATCTCGATAAAGAGACCATGGATCTGGTGATCCAGCCCAAATCCAAGAAAAAATTGTACGACTGGTCATCATCGCCCATATATATTTCAGGACCGAT
>CAYGXB010000199.1:0-6206 GCA_964353605.1 uncultured Bacteriovoracaceae bacterium | reverse complement strand
TAGGGGACATTTCTATTGAGTCTGGTAGGGGACATTATCAAAGAGTCGCGACATGAAAAATGGAATATCTTGACTTTATAGCAGGTGCTCCTTATCATATAAAAGTATGAGTAGAGACAGAGTACTATGTCCAATTTGTGCATGGCGAGGGGATTGCAATAAAAAGTATAGTCGAGGGGAGGGTCTGAATTGCCCCGACTTCAGCCGAGATGTAACCATCAAGGCTATAGAGGAAGAATCCCTTAAGGAAGTGAAGAAAGAGGAGAAGAAACCGAAGAAGGGCCTGTGGCCAATCTAACTAACCCTTCTTCAGGTTCGTGAAATTGAGCATTGTCCCCTTTTTCTGAACGATCACTTGCACAAGCATGTTCTTATGCAGAGCGATATCCATACAGTAACCAGAAGATGTCTTTGACAGGATCCGCTCTTCGAAGTCGTCGCCGGTCCATGTATAAGCATGGATCTTTGCCGACTTGTAGAGTTTGGTATTGCTTAACACGCCGAGTATGCCCTCGTTGTTGTCGATGGTGATGATCGTGCCTTCGGCAACGAGGATGCGGGGGGGCATATAGTACCGTTCGGTGCGCGTCTGGATTTCCGCATACGCATCCCCCCTTCCGCCTCCTCTTTCCATATACTCCTGCTCAAGGTACAGAGGGAGGGTTCCGAACTTGGCCGCGGATGACCAGAAAGTCTCATTGGCAGCGGATACGACGAGACTTCCTTGATTGGTAAAGGAGATGATCTCTGGACCTTCGTGCTGTGGGTATACGTCTTGAACCACGGTTGCTATGATGTCGGTATTGGCCGGCAGGAGGGAGGGGTTGCCTTCGACAACAGAGGCCTTTGTCCACCGGTTCGATACCCGGGTGATGTCAGGGACTATATTGAGCACGGCCGTTACAAGTCCGTCCCCTTGCGGCAGTACAACATTCGGCCAGACATTCATGGTCTGGCCATCTGTTATCCGGTAAGAACGAAATGCATCGAAGTGTTTCACGAGGGCGATGATTGAGCCCTTATAGGCAGAGATGCGGTAGATCTCTTCCTTGCCGGGGACCTTCCACCACGAGTCAGTCCTATCTCCTTTCAGGGTGTAGATGGTTTTTTTGTCGCAGAGGAAGATGGTATCGCCAAGGGAGGTGATGGATATTGCCTGCAGCGGGAGGTCAACGGTCTCGATTGCCTTCTGTGCCAGAGGTGGCGTGGGGGGTGGGGCAGGTGCGAGTACGGGAGGGACGAAGAGAACAGCAAGCATTTCGTCGATAGTGGGTGAGATAGCGTCGGCTCCTTTGATGTCCTTGTGGAATGCCTTGGGCGGCTCGGTCTTTAGCACGGCGTCGAAGGAAATGGTCTCGCCCAGCTTGGCGATGCTGATCGTGAGTCTTTCGTATGGCGAGAGATCGATACCTTTGGCGATGCACCGCGCGGTAATGCTCTTTTCAATCCCATCCTTGAGTTTTGCGAGATCTTCGCTCCCGATGATCTCAACCGTGGTCTCCAGGGAGTATCCAGAAAGGGGGGACAAAATTGCCATCAGCAATATAGTGAGAGCGCATTTCTTCATAAAGGCTCCTTTCGTTTGTCTGAAGTGCATTTCATTATACCACAATAGACCAGGATAACAACCTTCTTAAGAAAACCTAACCCCCTTTTTATCTCTAGGTCAGGCATGCAGGCGCAGGCGATGCGTTTCACGGGCACGAAACACAAGACTGTGCGAAACGAAAGGTGATTCTGAAATAAAGAACCCCTTGGATAAAGAATTTATGAATGATGATTCATTTTTCCTTGACCATTACGTCATCTTTAGATATATAGGTCAGGGTGCTGATTAAATCAAAAATTTTTAAGGAGGCAATTCATGGCGGAAGATACGATGAGCTTGTATGAGAAGATTTTCCCGGTCCCCCCGAAGGTCAGGGAGAAAGCCTACATCAAAAGCAAGGCCGAGTACGAGAAGATGTACAAGGAATCCATCGAGAAACCTGAGGCTTTCTGGGCGAAGCAGGCCGAGAGGATCGACTGGTTCAAGAAATGGGACAAGGTATGGGATTGGTCGTTCAAACCGCCGGTCTACGTGAAGTTCTTTGAGGGTGGCAAGCTCAATGTGAGCTACAACTGCCTTGACCGTCACGTGAAGAGCGGCAAGAAGAACAAGACCGCTCTCATCTGGGAAGGCAACGATCCGTCTGAAAATAAGACCTTCAGCTACATGGACATGTACCGGGAGGTCAACAAGGCCGCGAACGTGCTGAAGAAGCTCGGTGTCAAGAGAGGCGATCGCGTATCCATCTATCTGCCCATGATCCCCGAGCTGGCCATCACCATGCTGGCCTGCACCAGGATTGGCGCTATTCACAACATCGTTTTCGGTGGATTCTCGGCCGATGCCCTGCGGGATCGCATCCAGGACAGCGCGGCCAAGGTCCTCATCACCTGCGACGGTACCTACCGCGGCGCGAAGGCCGTTCCGCAGAAGGATAATGCCGACAAGGCTGCCGAGCAGTGCCCGTCCATCGAAAAGATGGTCGTTGTGAAGAGGACCGGCACCCCGTGTGCATGGAAAGAGGGACGGGATGTCTGGTACGAAGATCTCATGAAAGAGGTCCCGGTCTACTGCGAACCAGAGTGGATGGATGCCGAGGATCCGCTCTTCATTCTCTACACCTCGGGTTCCACCGGCAAACCCAAGGGCGTCATGCACACCACGGGTGGCTACCTCGTCTTTGCAGCAGTGACCCATCAGCTCATTTTCGACTATCACGATGAAGACATCTTCTGGTGCACGGCCGACATCGGCTGGGTCACTGGTCATACCTACATCGTCTACGGCCCGCTTGCCAATTGCGCCACCTCCGTCATGTTCGAGGGCGTGCCGAGCTATCCCGGCTTCGACCGGTTCTGGGCTGTGGTCGAGAAGTACAAGGTCGACATCTTCTATACCGCTCCGACTGCCATTCGTGCCATTGCGAAGGAGGGCGACGACTGGGTGAAGAAGCGCGATATCACCTCCATCAGGATCCTCGGTTCGGTGGGCGAGCCGCTCAATCCGGAGGCCTGGAAATGGTACTATGAGATGATCGGCCGCAGTGAGTGCACCATCGTCGACACCTGGTGGCAGACCGAGACCGGCGGCATTCTCATCACCCCGCTGCCTGGCGCCATCGACATCAAACCCGCCAAGGCCACCGTGCCGTTCTTCGGCGTCGAGCCCTGCATCGTGGATGACGAGGGCAAGGAGCTCCAGGGTCCCTGCCGCGGCAACCTCTGCATAAAGCGGCCGTGGCCTGGCATAATGCGGAGCGTATGGGGCGATCCGAAGCGCTTCGAGGAGACCTACTTCGTTCAGTTCCCCGGCAAGTACTTCACCGGCGACGGGTCAGAACGTGACGATATTGGCTATTACAAGATAACAGGCCGTGTCGACGACGTCATCAACGTCTCCGGTCACCGGCTCGGGACTGCCGAGGTCGAGAGCGCCCTGGTTTCCCATCCGAAGGTCGCCGAGTCGGCCGTGGTCGGCTTCCCGCATGAGATCAAGGGTCAGGGCATATTTGCCTATGTCACCTTGAACACCGGCGTGGAGAAGACCGAGGAACTCAGGAAAGAGCTCATCGCGCACGTGAGGAAGGAGATCGGGCCCATTGCAACCCCTGACCGCATCCTGTGGGCGGATGGTCTGCCGAAGACTAGGTCAGGCAAGATCATGCGTCGGGTCTTGAGGAAGGTGGCTGCATCAGACTTCACCGATTTTGGCGACACCTCCACCCTGGCTGACCCGAATGTTGTGAACTTCCTCGTGGAAGAGAGAAAAAAGTTGAAGTGAGGGTTTGAAGGGTTTCAGGGCATGCGCCCTGAAACCCTGTTTCTTGTTTTCAGTAACATTGATTTTTAAACATCCAATGTTCTGGGAAAGGGTCTTTATGAGGGGTGAAGAAAAGTACAGGATGATACTAAATGCCGCCAAGCAGGTCTTTGCGAGGGAGGGTTTCTACAATTCCAAGGTTTCCGAGATCGCCCGCGAGGCCCATGTCGCTGATGGCACCATTTACCTCTATTTCAAGAACAAGGACGATATCCTGATATCGCTCTTCGAGGATGAGCTTACGAGGATCATCAAGGAGGTAAGAGCAGAGCTTGAATCCGTCCCGGATCCGCGGGAAAGGCTCGTCAAGTTCTGCGACACCCACCTTGTCATGATAGAATCAGACCGGCCCCTGGCCGAGGTGATCCAGGTCGAACTCAGGCAATCCAACAAATTCATGCGCGAATATAAGAATAAGCACTTCCTGGCATATCTGAACATCATTGCTGAGATCATCAGTGATGGCCAGCTCAAGGGTCTGTTCAGAAGGGACATCAAGCCGGAGATTGCCGCCCGGGTGATATTCGGGTCTCTGGATGAACTCTCCACGCACCTCATCATCTCCAAGCGCAAACGCTATGATGTGCATGATATTGCCAGGGAAGTGGCCTGTTACTTTCTTGATGGGCTTGTCCAGGTGGCTTCAGCCTGATGCAGGCAGGAGGGGGATGGTATCGTGATCATCAAAAAGGCTGCGGTTATGGGGGGGGGCGCGATGGGAGGCAGCATTGCCCACCTGCTCTCAGCGGCTGGCATGGAATGCTTCATCAAGGACATCGATCAGAAATTCGTTGACAAGGCTTTGAGCCAATCGCAGGGCATCTATGCCAAGCTTGTGGCAAAGGGGAAGATCGACAAGGCGAAGGCCGAAAGCGGTCAGGCGCTGCTCAAGGGTGGCGTTGTCTATGATGGAGCGTATTTCAAGGATGTGGATCTCATCATCGAGGCTGTCCCCGAGATCCTGAAGCTCAAGCAGGAGATATACGCCGAGCTCGACAAGCTCTGCCCGGAAAAGACGATCTTCGCCACCAACACGTCGACCTTGAGCCTTACCGAAATAGCTGCCCTTGTCAGCAGGAAAGACCGTTGTGTAGGTCTGCACTTCTTCAATCCGGCGCATGTCATGAAGCTCGTCGAGGTCATCTATGACGAGAACACCGCGGGAGATACAATCGACGCCATGATGAAGATCTCCCTAGCCCTCGGCAAGGTGCCCATCAAGGTGAAGAATGCCCCTGGCTTTGTCGTGAACAGGATACTCAGCCCCTATATGAACGAGGCCGTGCTTGCCCTCATGGATGGAGCAGCTTCCGTGGAGGAGATCGATAAGGCAATGACGGATTTTGGAATGCCTATGGGGCCTTTTGCTCTCTGGGATCTCATCGGCCTCGATGTTGGGAGCCACGCCTCGCAGACGCTTGCCGATGCCTTCGGCGCGCGGACCCCCTTGCCGGAGCTCCTGCAGACCATGGTGGACAAGGGGATGTTCGGCCAGAAGTCCGGGAAGGGGTTCTATGATTATACATCACCTGAAAAGCAACCCGCCGTGGGGGTGGTCGAATTGCTTGAGAAGTGGTGGAAAGATAATCCGATCAAGGGCGAAGATTTTTTCCCGGACAGGCTCCTTGCTGTCCAGATCAGGGAGTCCCTTCTCATCGTGAACGAGGGCATTGCCTTAGCCCACGATGTGGATACCGGCATGGTCTTCGGAACGAACTTTCCCACCCAAGTAGCCTACGGACCGCTCCATTATGCGGAGGAGCACACGGGTTGGGCTGAGGTGGTCGCCATGGCCGACTATCTGGCAGTCGAACTAGGCCCGGAACGTTTCACGCTCCCCAAGAACATCGAAAACCTGGTGAGGGGCGAGAGTATATTCCAGAATTGCTGGTATGAGATAGACCAGGACGGGGTTGCCGTGATGATCGTGGAGAACCCCCCCATGAATGCCCTCTCCGAGAAGACGGTTAATGACATCACCAGCACCATGCTTCAGGCCGCTGCTGATCCCAGAGTGCGGGCCATCGTCCTGACCGGCAAGGGCAGGGCTTTCATAGCGGGCGCCGATATCAAGGAATTCCAGCAGATCCGGACACATGCCCAGGTGCACGAATTCTGCGCTCGGGGTCACCTCATGACCAATGTCATCGAAGGAGCGGATAAGCCGGTCATCTGTGCGATCAACGGCTTCTGTCTCGGCGGCGGGCTCGAGGTCGCCATGGCGTGCCACCTCAGGATCGCCGCTGACAGTGCGCGGCTGGGCCTGCCTGAGATCAATCTCGGGATCATCCCCGGCTTTGCTGGGACGCAGAGACTTGCCAGGATTGTGGGGAAAGGG
>CAYGXB010000198.1:0-6208 GCA_964353605.1 uncultured Bacteriovoracaceae bacterium | reverse complement strand
TGATCGGCATCACGGATACGGCCATGCTCCGGCCGCAGGTGTTCGCCCTGCAGGAGGGCGAGGTGCAGATCGGCCTGATCTGCTCGGAAAAACAGGCCATCGATGCGACGCTCATCTCGCTGGAGCTGGAAGATCCGCGCTTTAGGCCCATTGCCGACAAATACTGGAACGCCCGCGGGGGCAGTCATACCGACGGCGGCGCGTTCATCTTCAGCCTGAAGGATGCCGGCGACGGCTCGGGCAACAAGCAACTCATCTGTACCGACAAATTCGGGAAGGTGATCGAAACGGCCAAGGATAAGGTCATCTGCGATATCTCGAAGAAGATGAAAAAAACAACGGCCGAAGACAAGGCCATAGAAAAGAGTCTCCGTGATTTATTCACAGAAGTAGACGGGGACTCCGCGGTGCACATGATCTTCGCCTATGTCCGGGACGCGTTTGCGGGATTCGATGCCGAGAGGTTCAGGTTCGCGATTGAAACCATCAAAGGTCAGGCCCTGAAAAATGATACCTTCAAGCAAACGGCCATCTCGGCCCTGACCCTGTTGAACGACCGGCGCTACCATACCGGCAGGATCAAGCGCAGCTCCGTGCAGCATGTTTTGAGAATCAACCTGGATGAGATCCTGGCCGCCACACCTATGGTTACGGAAAAGACGGAGGCGCAGTTCAGTCAGATCGATTTTGCCACCCGTGATTGCCTGCGGGCGCCGCAGCAGAACGAGCAGATCCTGGTCATCGATGCGGAACATTTTGAGCCGGAAGGCGATAACTGCGATGCGGTGATGATAGTCAAGGCCTACAAACTCGGCTGGCGACACTTCATCGTGTACAAATACCGCGGCCAGCGGTTTACGGGCTGCGGCTGCGGCCCGGCGACCAAGGGCGTGCGAATAGATGTCTACGGCTCATCCGGCGATTATCTGGCGTCGGGAATCGACGGTATGGAGATCTACGTGCACGGCAACGCCCAGGATCAACTCTGCCAGATCATGAAAGAGGGCAAGCTGGTGGTCTTCGGCGATGTCGGGCAGACATTCATGTACGGCGCCAAGGGAGGCGCGGCCTATATCATGGGCAATGCCGCCGGACGGCCCCTGATCAATGCCGTCGGCAAGCCGCGCGTGGTCATCAACGGCACCGCCCTTGACTATCTGGCCGAATCCTTCATGGCCGGCGATCCGCTGAACGGCGGCGGGTTTGTCATCCTGAACGGCATCGGCTTCGATGACAATGACGGGTCGATCCGGGAGTATGAATCGCCTTATCCGGGGTCCAATATCTTTTCCCTGGCCTCCGGCGGTGCGATCTATGTGCGCGACCCGCACCGGAAACTGGTCGAAGAGCAGCTCAATGGCGGCGAGTTCGCCAAGATCGCGGATGCCGACTGGAAATTGATCCAGCCCTATCTCGAAGAGAATGAAAGACTTTTCGACATAACCATCGACCGGCTCTTGACGGTTGACGATAAAAAAAGGTCCCCCCAGGATGTCTACAGAAAGATCTGGCCGAAAAAGACCACAGCCCCTGCCAAGGACGACGACGGGTTGAGCGAGTGGGCGAACTGAGGGCACCGTATCCAGGTAGGCGGGGCCTTACGGGCCCCGCCTCTTACCCATCCCACCTTGTCTGACTGATCCACGGGATCCCTGGAGGTGCGCAGCATGCCAGGAGTATGGGAAAACATAGATCTTGAAGTAGGGAGGGTATTTATCGTATGCTGATGGCATGCAAAGACCATACAGTACCTTCAGCACCGGTGTAACAGGGCTCGACGAGACCTTAAGCGGACTCCGTCCCGGCGATAACGTCGTGTTTCAGGTATATAGTCTCGAAGACTACGTCGCTTTCGTTCATCCTTTCTGTATACAAGCGCATCACGAGAAGCGGGACCTCATCTACTTTCGCTTTGCGCGCCATGAACCGTTATTGCCGGAGGGGGTGAGCGCCCAAGTCTATGAACTCCATCCGGAAAAGGGATTTTCGACCTTCCTGTCCGAAATCTTCGATGTCATCGAGCGTGTCGGTCTCGGCGCCTACTATGTCTTCGACTGCCTCTCCGAGCTTGCGGTGGACTGGTACAGCGATCGCATGCTGGGCAATTTCTTCATGCTCACCTGTCCCTACCTCTATACCTACGAGACGATCGCCTATTTCGCCCTGCTGCGCAACCGCAACACCGCCCATGCCGTGGACGCCATCCACAACACGGCCCAGGTGGTGCTGGACGTCTATCGCAACCGCGACAAGCTGTATGTGCAGCCGCTCAAGGTCTACAAGCGCTATTCTGACACCATGTATAAGCTGCAAGCCTGGGAGTTGGAGCGATTCGTCCCGGTCACCAAGAGTGTGGTCAACGCCGAGATCCTCTCCTCCGCGCCGCAGAGCTGGCTGGACTTCACCTTTCAGCGTGATATCTGGACGCACATGTTCACCAAGGCCCAGGAGATGGTGGAAAATATGCGTTCCGGCAAGCGTGACGAGGAGGCGGAGAAGGAACTGCTGCGTCGCCTGCTGCGCATGTCCGTGACGCGCGACCCGCGTCTGCTGGACCTGGCCGAGCACTATCTCGACCTGTGCGATCTCATCACCATCAGCAAGCGCATGATCGGCACGGGCATAATCGGCGGCAAATCCGCCGGCATGCTGATCTCGCGGGCGATCCTGCGCAAGAACTCCCCCAAATGGGCGGATGTGCTCGAATCACACGACTCGTTCTATGTCGGGTCGCATGTCTTCTATACCTATCTGATCAAGAACGGCTGCTGGGGGGCCTACCGCTCGCTCAAGAAGCCCAACCTGGCAATCGACAGCGTACGCGAGGCGCGTCAGCGCATGCTCAACGGCACCTTCCCCGCGGATATCCAGGAACAGTTCATGGATATGCTCAACTACTTCGGCCAGTCACCGATCATTGTGCGTTCGTCGAGCCTGCTCGAGGACGCCTACGGCAATGCCTTTTCCGGTAAATACGAGAGCTATTTCCTGGCCAACCAGGGATCGCCTGAGGAGCGGCTGGAAATCTTTATAGAGGCGGTACGCAAGGTCTACACGAGCACCATGAACCCCGAAGCCCTCATGTACCGCGAGCACTGGAACCTGCTCGAACTCGAGGAGGAGATGGCGCTGTTGGTCCAACGGGTCTCGGGTGAGGATTTCGGGACCTACTACTATCCCCATGTGGCCGGGGCGGGCTTCTCCTTTAATCCCTTCGTGTGGAGCCAGGACATCGATCCCAAGAGCGGCTTCCTGCGCATGGTCTTCGGCCTGGGTACGCGCGCCGTCGACCGGGCCGATGACGACTATACGCGCATCATCGCGCTCAATGCCCCGCAGAAGCGGCCGGAATCCTCCTACTCCCAGGTGCGCAAGCACACCCAGCGCCGCATCGACGTCCTGGACCTCAAGCAGAACCAGCACATCTCGCGGCCGTTCGAGGATGTCGCACGGCATTCCACAGGCCTGCCGATCGACCTGTTCGCCTCGCGCGACGAGCAGGCCGAACAAAAGGCCGCCGAGCAAGGCCGCGATGATATCTTCACCTACTACCTTTCCTTCGACAAGCTCCTGACCGAGACAAACTTCGTCGCCGATATGCAGGACATGCTCGCAACCCTGCAAACGGCTTATGACTACCCGGTGGACATCGAGTTTACCACCAACTTCATCAATCCCTACGAATATCGCATCAACCTCCTGCAATGCCGTCCCTTCCAGGCCAAGAGCCAGACCGGCAAGGTCGAGGTCCCCAGCGCCGTTCCTCCGGAAAATGTCCTGCTCTATACCGAGACCAGCGTCATCGGCAATAGCTGCGCCATCCTTGTCGACCGCATCATCTACGTGGTCCCCGAGGCCTACAGCCGCCTCAACCAGCAAGAGCGCTACTCCCTAGCGCGCATGGTCGGTAAGATCGCCCACCTCGACGGGCCGCAGAAGTCAATGTCCATCATGCTCATCGGGCCGGGCCGCTGGGGCACATCGACACCTTCGTTGGGCGTACCGGTAAACTTCGCGGATATCAATACCGTCTCCATCCTGTGCGAGCTCGGCGTCATGCACGAGGGGCTCGTCCCGGAGGTGTCGCTCGGTACCCACTTCTTCAACGACCTGGTGGAGATGGACATGATCTACCTCGCCATCCATCCGGGGCAGGGCCATCACGTATACAACAAGGCCTTCCTGGGAGCAGCCCCCAACCGGCTGACCGAGCTGATGCCTGAGGCCGCATCCTGGGCCAACGCCATTCGGGTCATAGACGCGGGACAGGCCGAACAGGGAATCAAGCTGTTCCTCAACGTGGACGCCATCCATCAGAAGGCCATGTGCTACTTGGCCAAGGAACAGGCATAGGGGACACCAGCATAAATAAGGTTCCTCCGGTTTAAGCGTACTTTTTGCTCAGGTCTCATCAGGAGATTATTGGTTTTCGAGTCTTACGGAATCGCATATCTATCTCAGATTTGTGGAGTATGACCCGAGCTTCGAGATCTTATAGATATCGAAGGTCTGGTAATCTCTTGATCGGATTTTGATATTCTTAAAATATCTATGGTATTATTTGCTTCCAGGCGAGGAGCACCCCGACGTAGCCGACAATTCCGCAGGAAAGCGGAATTGGACGAGCCTTGTGTTCGCCCGAAGGGCGAGGAGCAAGGATGCCCCGAGTCACAACGATGCCGCTTAATTTGGAAACGGAATAAAGTTGCAATTAGTCGTATTGTTGGTAAAAAAGCTCTATGCTTTTGAAAAGATTTCAGCGGATAATCCTGTGTATAATTATTTTTATCAGTATCTGTTTGTGCAGCACAACCGAATCTTACGCCGGCATGGTACCGGATACTGAGCATGGGTGGCTGAGAGGGAAAAAAATATTTCTTGATCCCGGTCATGGTGGAAATGCCGCCCATGATCCGTTTCGCACCGGTCCCTTTTGTATAACCGAAGAATCGGTCAATCTTCGCGTAGGCCTGATCCTGAGGGATATGCTCGTTCAGGCCGGTGCGTTTGTTACCATGAGCAGGATAACCGATATCGATGTTCCGCTCCAGGAACGGGTGCGCGTTGCCGAAGGAAGCCAACCCGACATCCTCGTGAGCATTCATCACAACGCCACGCTGAGAGGCGGGGATGTGGTCAATTACCCGTGCGTTTTCATCTGGGGAAGCGATACGGTTAACCCTGCAAGCCTTGATCTGGCCAAGCACCTTGTTACCGAGTTTGAAAACCTGATTGGCGTTTCAGGAAGGGTGCTTTCCGATTTTAGCGTGTATCAGGAAACCGGCACGCTGATCCTGCGCGAAACACGCTACCAATGTCCCGGTGTTATCGGCGAAGCCGGATTCATTTCTGATCCGGACCACGCCATGCATCTCATGGACCAGACGTATCTTCAGGCAGAAGCTGAAGCGTACTTTCAGGCACTATCAAAATACATGCAGCAAGGGTGTCCCACGGCAAGCGCCCGCTTTTCATGTCCCGTTGATCGCACAAGCCCGGCAAAAAACATGATCCGCGACCCGCATCCTGCTATAACGCTTGAATTTACAAGCGGGACCGATCTTCAGGGGATCGATCTTTCTTCCCTCTCCCTGAGCTTGGATGGCATTCCGGTGA
Source organism: uncultured Bacteriovoracaceae bacterium (assembly GCA_964353605.1). Classification (GTDB taxonomy): domain Bacteria; phylum Desulfobacterota; class Desulfomonilia; order UBA1062; family UBA1062; genus CAYGXB01. The sequence goes on along the minus strand of CAYGXB010000198.1, from coordinate 592 downwards.
CATTTGAAAAATTGTCCGGCGAGGAGGTCCGGGTTTGCTATGGTAAAAGAATTTACCCCGGAACGCACCGGCTGAGATTTCAATTTAAGAACAACAATAATCAGAGCAGTATGGTGTATTCCCTCCCTTTCTCCCTTGAAATCCACAAAGGCGACCTTGAGGCGCTGATAAAAGAGGGGCGTGAACTCATGAAAAAGTCGTCATCGCGTGCAGAGGGTTTGAAAATGCTTACCGCCGCTCTTTCCATAGATCCCACGGGTCCTGAGGCTGATTCCCTGCTCTACGAACTATCGGAGGGTTTTCGGCAGTATGGCGATAAGGGACAATCCCACTATTATCTGGAAAGGCTCTACTATTTTTACCCCCAGAGCAGCTTGAGGGCAAAAATTGAAAGGAGAATTCGCTTCACACAAGGCTATCGTTTCCCGGCCGAGTTTTATGGAAAAGAAGTGATGATCATCGATGCGGGAGAGGGAGGTCTATGAAGCATGTTATCAACCGGATACTGAAATTACGGAGGTTTCCAGTGAATCATAATACTTTTATCATCACGCCCAGTTATCTGATCAAAAAAAAGCGTGAGCACGCGCAG
>CAYGXB010000197.1:0-6228 GCA_964353605.1 uncultured Bacteriovoracaceae bacterium | reverse complement strand
GGTCAAGTTCCTGCTCGGAGAGGACATTGAGGTCATCAAGAATATGATATTCGAAGGTTTAGGAGCTCCTGAGCCATAAGGACGTGAAGACGACTATGATTTACACCCATGTACTGAATCGCGGTTTTGCTGCTGTCTACCCGTCTATCCGCACAAGTGAAAGAGGTGAAGAACGTCCCCATCGTCCATTTCTTTTGACTTATCCCGGAATAAGATGCTAATTTTATTGCAGGTAGGAGGAAAGGATGGACATAAAACCGCGCTGCCATGAGAAGATCGTGCAACTGATCAACAAGGGAATCGACCTCCCCAATCCCTTAACTCTGGATATAGGCGAGGAGGTCAACATTGACCAGATATCCGCAAGGAACGTCAGGATTTATCCTGGATGCAGGATATACGGTGAGCACACCGTCATATCGTCAGGAGCCCGGATAGGCTATGAAGGGCCTGTTACGATTGAAAACTGCCAGATTGGGCAGGATGTGGAACTCAAGGGCGGCTATTTCAGCAAATCCGTATTTCTTGATAAATCGAACATGGGACTGGGCGCCCATGTTCGTGAAGGATCTATTCTGGAAGAAGAGGCAAGCGGGGCCCATTGCGTCGGTCTTAAGCAGACCATCCTCTTCCCTTTCGTAACTCTCGGCAGTCTCATCAACTTCTGTGACTGCCTTATGGCAGGGGGAACCAACCGGCAGAATCACAGCGAGGTGGGAAGCTCTTATATCCACTTTAATTTTACCCCTGACGGAGATAAGACAACTCCCTCCCTTATAGGCGATGTACCCAGGGGCGTCATGCTGAATCAACCACCCATATTCCTGGGAGGCCAGGGGGGAATCATAGGGCCGCTGCGCATGGGCTTCGGCAATGTTGTGGCGGCAGGTTCAGTGTTAAAGGCAGACTACCCCGAGGACAACAAGCTGATAGTGGAAAAAACCCATCCCGGGGGTATCAAAAATTATCTGCCTGCTTCGTATCCGAACCTGTTGCGGATAATAGAAAACAATGTCCTCTATCTGGCTAACCTTTCGGCCCTGGAGGAGTGGTACATCCACGTGCGTAAGCTTTTCCTCGACGGCCTGGAATTCGGTCCGCTTATACATGCGGGGCTCCTCGACAAACTCTCCCTCGCCAAAAAGGAACGGCTCAAGAGACTTGAGGCTATGGCCAAACGGGCCTCTCTTTCAGGGCCTCCCCAGTCGGAGAGAACTGCCCGCTTAAGGAAGGAGTTCGGCAGCAAAATTAATGAGATACAGGGACTGTTCCGGGCGGATGCAACTACAGATTCAACTGTAAGAACACTTAAGGAAGAATTCCTCGCTGAATTGAACAGGATTACGCAGGGGGGTCCTGGCAGTTATGTTGAAACTATACAGGGACTGCCCACAGATGTTTCTTCAAAAGGTACAAGATGGCTGGAATGCGTCGTGGCCTATTACTGTCAGATGGTCTCGACAGCCATGCCCGGCCTGCAGTTGTTCCAAAAGTAACGTTTAAGCTGATCACACTATCAAAGGAGGGTCCAATGGGTAAACTATTCGGCACAGATGGGATACGCGGCGAAGCAAATCGGTACCCCATGAATTCAGAGATCGCTTTCGCGGTCGGCCAGGCAGCAGCATACATTCTAAGAAAAGAACACCATCGCACAAGGATCATCATTGGAAAAGACACGCGCATTTCGGGCTACATGCTCGAAAGCTCCCTTGAAGCCGGCATAACGTCCATGGGGGGCCACCCCTACCTGGTCGGCGTGCTCCCCACACCGGGCATAGCCTTTATTGCAAACAGCATGCGGGCCGACGCAGGCATCGTCATCTCCGCTTCGCACAATCCCTACGAAGATAACGGGATCAAGATCTTTGGCGGGAATGGATTTAAACTGTCCGATGAACAGGAAAATACAATCGAAGACCTCATCCTCAGCGGCAAGCTGGCCAAACTCCTGCCCCCGGCGAAAGAGATGGGACAGGCCTACCGCATGGAGGATGTTCAGGGACGATATATCGTTTTTCTGAAAAACAGCTTCCCCCGCGATCTCTCCATGGAAGAGATGAAGATAGTCATGGATACCGCCAACGGCGCAACGTACAAAGTCGCGCCGGAAGCCTTCATTGAGCTTGGCGCCGAAGTCGAGGTACTTCACAATACGCCGAATGGATGGAACATCAATGATAAGTGTGGTTCCCAGCATACTGGGGACCTGAAGAAACGGGTCCTGGAAAGTGGAGCGGCAATAGGTCTTGCTTTTGACGGAGACGGCGACCGGCTTATTGCGGTTGATGAAAAGGGAAATGAAATCAGCGGCGACCAGATTCTCCTGATATGTGCTCAGATGTTGAAGGAAGAGGGAAGACTGAGGAATGACCTCGTTGTAAGCACCGTAATGAGCAATCTCGGGCTGAGGGTGGCCTGCAAAAGGTACGGCTATCAGTATCACGCTGCAAAGGTAGGAGACCGCTACGTGCTAGAGGACATGCTCCGTCTGGGCGGTGTCATCGGCGGCGAAGAATCGGGACACATAATTTTTCTTAACCACCACACCACGGGTGACGGCATTCTCACCGCCATGCAGCTTATTGCGGCTATGGCAAGGACTGGTAAGCCACTCTCGGAACTCGCAAAAATCATGGAAATCTATCCTCAGAAACTGATAAACGTGAACGTGAAGAGCAAGCCGGATATTGCTACGATCCCGGAGCTAAAGGAAGCAATCAGCCAGGTAGAGAAAGAGCTTGGTGATGATGGGCGCGTTCTGGTCCGCTATTCCGGAACACAGAATATGTGCCGGGTAATGGTCGAAGGACCGTCATCTGCTGTCACAGAGAAGTATTGTAGCCAGCTGGCCGGACTTGTGGAAAAAGTGCTCAGCTGAGTGTGGGTGCATTATCATAATCCACGAATATACCCTGAGAATAGAGGAGGCTGAACCATGGGAATTCAGATTTTCATTACAGAGGATTTCGCCTGTCTGAGCGAAGCAGCTGCAGACATTGCCAAAAAGAAAATCAAAGAGGTTCTGGGGAAGAAGAAAGAGGTTGTCCTGGGACTTGCAACGGGCAATTCTCCTACCGGGCTTTACAAGCACCTCGCAAAGGCGGCCAACGAGGGTGAATTTGACTCCACCAGTTGCCGGAGCTTCAACCTGGACGAGTATGTCGGCCTGCCGGGTGAGAATGTCCAGCAGCGTGTAGTTCATCCTGAGAGTTATGCCTACTTCATGATTCAGGAATTTTTCAGTCTCCTGAAGGATAAGTTTATTGAAACCAGTGTGCCCTATGGTTCGCTGATCGAACAGAAGAAACTCATGGCTGAATTGAAGGCAAACCCGACAGACTGGGAAACAAAAGGAACGGATAGAGGAAAATCGATAGTCATCAAGAACAACCCGAATTCTGAATACCTGGGATGGATAAAGAAGGAAATACTGGATGGTTACGCACGGAAGATCAGTAAAGCAGGCGGCATCGACCTGCAGATCATCGGCGTCGGCGGCAAAGGCCATGTGGCCTTCCATGAATCCGGTATCCCCTTCAAGGGAAGCAGTGTCATGCTCGTCAAACTCGACGATAACACAATCTCCAACGCAATGGCTGACGGCCACTTCTTCTCCAAGAAAGATTCTCCTCACTATGCCATTTCCATGGGGGCAGAGCTTGTCTATAAGGCAAGAACGGTAATGCTTCTGGCAAATGGGGAACGTAAAGTCGAGTCAATAACCCTGTCGATACTCAATGACCCGTCGCCGGAGATACCTATTTCTTATGGGCAGATATACGCCGCACGTGGAGGAGACCTGATCTATGTGCTGGATAGAATAGCCGGCAGAGAACTGCTTGCCAATAAAAAAGCACTGATAAAGAAGGGCCTGAAAATCAAGGAAATCGGCTGAACTGCACCGATCGGATCGGCACAACCCGGAAGGATGAGCATGCGTGGAACGCAGTGGCTGCAGGGGATCGTCGACGACATCAACGCCGCCGTCCTAAATAAGCTCCCCTCTTTGCGGTGATCTCCTCTCTTTGTACGGGGCTCGCTGCGGCGGATTTCAAGCGCCCCGCCCATTCTCGTATTTCCTGAGCTGGAAGAGCTTTTTGTCCTGGGTGGCGGTGATGTGGTAGAACTTGTCCTGGGGGACATAGATGTAGGGCACGTCCTCATCCCGCCGGTAGAGGAAGTGCGCGAGGATCATCCTGTTCACCCCCCTGTGGCCGATGAGCATGATATTGTCCGCGTGCCGGTTCAGGAAGAACGCCTTCTTGATCCCCAACTCAATCCGTTGCTTCATGGTCACATAACCCTCGCCTTTGGGATAGACATAGTTGTACTTGTCGGCCTCACGTGCGTAGTAGACCTCAGGCCTCTTCTCCTGGATCTCTTGATAGCTCATGCCTTCGCATATCCCTCCATCTATCTCATCGAACTCTTTGAGCGGGATGATCGTACAATCTTTCTGTATCTCCGCGATGGGCTCTGCGGTCTGGATGGTCCTCTGCTTCTTGCTGGTGAAGATATAGGAAATCTTCCTGTTCCTGAAGAAACGGGCGAGGGTCTTGGCCTGCTCGATCCCCCATGGGGTGAGGGGGGGGTCGCCGCCGATGCGGTCCTCGACATTGTAGAAGGTCTCGGTATGGCGGATAAGGAAGAGGTTTTTGACGACATCGGTGACGAGAAAATCCCTGATCCGGGAGTAGAGGGGGATAGCGTCGAGGACCTTCTCGTCAAAGATCCGGTTATGGAGAGAGTCCATTCTGATGTAGTTCCGCTCGATCTTTAATGGAGCATAAATCATCTCATAGTAGTGGATTCTCTTCTCGAACTCCTCCCTGGCCTCAGACTGAGAAACCCCGGCGAACTCGGGCGACTTGATTTTCCCGAGAATGCTCAGGTGCAGTATCTCCTCATCGCTGTTTATGCACTCGATATAGAGGATGGGGTGATCCCGGAGATGTTCTTCGATCAATTCCCGGCGCTCCCGGCTTACATTGGTGGCATCCAGGATGGCGACCTGGCCCTTGCTGTTCAGATAATCCTTGGCCCGCTGCGTGTTCATGAGGGCGAACCTCTTCCGGAGCTCGACCGCCTTCATGTTGTCCGGGCGGTAAAAATCAGCGAAAAAGGTATTCCTGAGCGACCGGTACCTCCGCCTGAGGGTGCCGTTATTGAAGATCCTCGTGGAGATCTGATTCTTCATGAAGGTCTCCTGCATCTGGATGGCAAGGGTGGATTTGCCCCTGGCGGGGAGTCCAATCATGACGATATAGAGTTTCTCGTCCTTTGTCGGCATGGTATCGTTACCTGTGCTTTCGTAACCATCAGGATATCATCGCTCTCGGTTTCAAACAAGGGCATCCTGAAAGGGGGGCACCTTCAGTTCCATAAAATCTCAGACCCCTACCCCCCTGAGTCTTCAGGGAGGCCAAAGGGAGTCGGGGGGCTTGAGTATTGATTGATAGAGAAAGATCATGCCAGCGCCCCGCCGTCGACAGCGATGCATGTCCCCGTGGTGTACGAGGCCGCATCCGAGACGAGGTAAAGCACGGCCCCCGCGATCTCCGAGGGCTGCGCATGTCGGCCCATGGGAATCATTCTTATCGCATAATCGTAGACCAGCTCGTTCTCGATGATGGCCTTGGAGAATTTCGTTTCGGTCAGCCCCGGGAGCACGGCATTGACCCTGATGTTCTTAGCTGCGAGTTCTTTCGCGAAGGCCTTGGTCATGGAGATGAGGCCGGCCTTGGTGATGGAGTATATGCCCTGGAGCGGTGCGGGTCGAACGCCGTTCATCGAGGAGACGTTCACGATGGAGCCGCCGCCGGATTCCATCATGAGCCTGACCGCATGCTGGATCATGAAGAACGGACCCTTGAGGTTCACGTCGTTGGTCTTGTTCCAGACGCCTTCATCGGCGCCGAGCATATCTCCGAAATAAGGGTTGGTCGCCGCATTGTTGATGAGGATATCGAGCCGGCCGAAGCGCTCCTGCACCTCTTTGAAGAGGGCCTCGATCTGTTTGAGATCGCCCACATGGCAGGCGATGGCCTCCGCCTTTCCCCCCTCGGCGCGGATCTTGTTCGCCACGGCATGCAAGCCCTCGATCTTCCTGCTCACCAGAATGCACTGCGCTCCATATTGAGCCAGCGCATATGCTATGGCCTCGCCGATCCCCCTGCTCGCCCCGGTGATCAGGGCCACCTTGTCTTTAAGTGAAAAATCCACCAT
>CAYGXB010000196.1:0-6240 GCA_964353605.1 uncultured Bacteriovoracaceae bacterium | reverse complement strand
GGGGGCAACGTCCCCACGACAATGGATGGCCTCAATGATCTCAAGCAAAAGGTGGATTCCTGGGACTTCTTCAGGGGGTTCTTTGTCACCGAGGATGACACGGGATCGCTCATCTATATCACCATGAAAGCGGGAACCGAGACCGATGAGCTGATCCCCGTTTATTATAACCTGCGCAAGATCGTAGACAATGCAGATAAAAAACATCAGGGCCAAAGCAAGCTTTTCATAACCGGTGTGCCCGTGGTGAACGCCCTCACGGGCGACTATATGATACGGGACATGAAAGTCTTTGTCCCGATCGTCAACCTGGTCATCATAATCACCCTGTTCATATTCTTCCGAAATGCGCGGGGCGTGGTCCTGCCCCTCATCACGGTGGCGATTTCCACGATCTGGACCATGGGCCTCTTGTCCCTCCTCAAGTGGCCCATGACCCAGATCGCGAGCACCTTGCCGGTTGTCCTCACCGCGGTCGGCACTGCCTATGGGATCCATGTGCTGGAAAACGTCTTCTCGGATGCGGCCCAAGGTAAGCGGGGAAAGGAGGGCATCGTCAATGCCACGCATAGGGTATGCCTGCCGGTCATCATGGCCGGTCTCACGACCATGGGGGGATTCATATCGGTATTGACGACGGATGTAGTGCCTATAAAACAGCTCGGCGCACTGGCAAGCTTTGGGGTATTCGCGGCCCTGTGTATTTCCCTAACATTCATCCCGGCGGTCCTCTCCATCCTGGACAGCATGGGTAAGGAGTTCATCCCCGACCACCATGCACGGCTCGACTTCATTGGTCCTGTTCTCAAGGGTTTTTCATTCCTCGCCTTGAGGAAGAGCTCTGCCGTCATTGTAGCCTCTCTGATCATCTTGACTGTTTCCACAGCAGGAGCGCTCCGCATAAAGAGCGATATGGACCCGATCAAGAACTTCAAGAAATCCAGTCCCATACGTGTGGCCGATGACTTCCTCAATGCGAAGTTCGCCGGCACTTCCATGCTCAATGTAGTTTTGAAGGCAAAGAACTCTGATGACATCAAAGATCCCGCCGTCATCAATAAGATAGACCGTTTGCAGACCAGGCTGAAACGCATTGAAGGGGTGGGCAAGACACTCTCAATCGTGGATATGATCAAGCGGATGAACCAGGTCATGCATGGCGATGACCCGCACTTCTATACCATACCGGAGTCGAAAGAGCTCATCGCACAATATCTGCTCCTATACTCGTTCTCCGGCGGGGAGGATATTGAGCGGTTCGTGAATTACGATTACAAGCAGGCTCAGATCCTGCTGATCATAAAAACCCAGGCTGGTGCCTTTGCAGAAAAGGTGTTCGCAGAGCTCGACAAGTTCAACGCGGAGGAGCTCAGGGGCACCGCTATCCAGGTGTTTGGAACCGGGATATCAGCCATTACGCGTGAGTTCAACCGCATCGTGATCTACGGCCAGATATCGAGCTTTATCCTCGCACTCATCCTCGTCATCCTGGTTACCATGCCCATATTCAAATCCATCAAGCTTGGCCTGTTCAGTATCCTGCCGCTCTTTGTCCCCATCATGATCAATTTCGGTCTCATGGGCTTTACTGGCATCACCCTGAATGCCGCCACGGCCCTCATAGCAAGCATCACCGTAGGGGTCGGGATTGACTATTCCATCCACTTTCTTTCCCGCTACCGTCATGAGCTCGAATTCGATGGCAACAGCGCAAGGGCGATCGATGTATCCATAAGCACCACGGGCAGGGCCGTGATGTATAATGCCCTTGCTGTAGCCGCCGGCTATATCGTGCTCGTCCTCTCGAACTTCGTCCCCATCGTCCAGACCGGATTCCTAACCGCCTTGGTCATGATCACGAGCTCGACCGCAGCGCTCACCGCATTACCGGCTGTCATCAATATATTCCATCCGCTCATCAAGGCGGAAAAGGACGGAAATCACTAGACCAAACCATGTATAGGGGGAATCACATGAAACTAGCTCAGACCATCGGTTGCTTAGTATTGGGTACGCTCGCATGCCTGCTGTTTGCACCAGGGGTATCTGCCGAAACCCTGAGCGCATACGAGATCATCAAGAAATCCGAATCCCTCATGAATCAGGCCAAGGACAGCCAGTCCGAAATGACCATGACCCTCATCGACAAGAAGGGCAACCAGCGAGAGCGGAAGCTCATCTCCTACGGCAAAAACTATGACAACGGCGACAGGAAGGCGCTGCTCATCTTTGCTGCCCCCGCCGATGTCAAGGGCACCAGTTTTCTTGTGTGGAGCAGCAAGGACAAGGAAGACCAGCAATGGCTCTATATGCCCGCCCTGCAGCGGGTGCGACAGATCACCAGCTCAGGGAAGGGTGAAAGCTTCATGGGTACCGAGTTCAGCTTCTATGACATGGGCAAGCACAAGATCGACGACAACGACTACAAACTCCTGAAAGAGGAGGCCATTGACTCTCAGATGTGCTACGTCATCGAGTCCATCCCCAAGCACATCGAATACTACAGCAAGGTGATCTCCTGGATCAGGAAGGACAACTTCCTTCCGGCCAAGATGGATTTCTATGATAGAAAGGAGCAATATCTGAAGCAAGGGCTCTTTGGGAAGATCCAAAACATTAAAGGCATCGCCACCCCCACCCATATCGAGATGAAGAATCTCCAGAACGGGAAGGCGACCATCCTGGACTTCAGCAACATACGGCATGACTCGGGGCTCTCCGAAGAGATCTTTACCCAGCGTTACATGCAGAGGGGCAAATAGGGCGTGAAGAGAAGCCTCCCTGCACTGCTTTTCCTGTGCGCCCTGATGCCTTGCAGGACGCACGCTCTCGAATATGCCCTGGGCCAGACAAGCGTTGTTGTGAGCGGCTATCTTGAAGGCCGGGGCGTCTATGCCCTGCATGCAGACACCCCACGGGAAGATCCATCCTACAAATTCTCCCTCTCCACGAAGTCGGAACTGGGGAAATGGGGGGCATTCAAGCTCACCGTCGGGGGAAACGAGGACGGCAAGGTCGTCGACCCGCACGATGGCAGGCTTTTCACCGAATACGACAAGATCTACCAGGATAAGAACCCGTCCCTCACGGTGGATGAGGCGTATGTCGACATCTTCACGGGCAAGGTGGACTTGCGCATCGGCATCCAGAAGTTCGCGTGGGGGAGACTGGATGAGATCAACCCGACCGACAACCTGAACACCGAGGACATCACCGACCCGATCCTCAATGACGAAAACGAGCGCAAGATCGCCGCTCCGGCGATAAAGGCGAACATCTACTCGGAGATCGTCAACGTCGAGATCGGCTGGATCCCGCGTTATGTCCCCTACCGTCTTCCCACGCCGGAAGAGCGGTGGTTCCCGCCGGACCTGAAAGTGCCGAGTTCCATCGAAACAAACACGGTCATAGGGACAATCCCCGTTGAAGCTGAATACGACGATATCAAACTGCCGCCCCTCACGCTAGCAAACTCGGAGGCGGGCGTCAGGATCTCGAAGCCCGTTGCCGGCTGGGAGCTTTCTACGAGCTATTTTACCGGTTTTGACCCCCTGCCCGTCTTCGGCATTCCCACCGAACTCATCGTCGAACTCGAGGACCTCATATCCCTCAAGACCGACATCTCGGCCAAGGTACGCGTGGAACCCAGACTCTATAGGATACATGTCTTCGGGCTCGATTTTTCAACCACGTACGAAGGCTTTACCATCCGCGGCGAAGCTGCATATTTCAAGGGCAAGCATTATTTCAGGAAAGCCGAGACCATCTACCCTGAGGTCGCATCAAAGGAGCAGCAACAAATAATCATGGAGGAATTCCTCCGGGAACTCTTCGCCTCCGGAAAGACCAGGCAATCCTTCCCCATCGATCCGCCGGTAGAGCTCAAGAAAGATGCCCTGAAGTACGGCATCGGACTCGATTATGTCCGAGGGGATGCCACCCTTACCGTGCAGTTTATCCAGGAATACGTCCTTGCATACGATGATGATAAGCCCATCTATTACATCAAAGATGGCTTTGATACGAATATCACCATGGCTTACAAACATTTTTTCCTCCAAAATACCCTGGAGTTGACGCTTGGAGGGCTCTACGATATCCAGTTCCAGCATTACCTTCTCCAGCCGAGCCTGGCATACAACTTCACCGATGCTATCAGGGGCACCTTGGGTGCAGCCATCTTCCAGGGCATGTATGATGATTCCCTGCTGGGGCAGTTCAGGAATAACGATGAAGTTTTCTTCAAGCTCAGGTACACCTTCTGAGACGCTGTGCTTTAAATGATCTGTGCCCGTTCACAACCCTGCGCTGAAGAGAAGAAAGATCAGATCGCTTCCTTGTACGGATTGAAGCCCCCACCCGGGGATTGATTTTTCACCCACGGGCATTATCTTATCTCCTGTGGCATCTAAATCGAGCGGAGGTGTTATCATGCGGGAATATATCCGGCATCCATCGGATATACCGATAAAATACCATATCGAGGGTTCAGAGCCCCAGCACATCGAGCATCTGAACAATATCAGCACGGGCGGTCTTTCCTTCCGGTCACTGGTCTACATCAAAGAGAACACGCCGATCCTCATCAACATCCCGATTATCAAACCAGGTCTCAGGGTACGCGGCGTTGTAGTCTGGTGTCGCCCGAGGAGCGGGGCCTACGATGTAGGCATGAAATTCCTCGACAAGGAGACTGAGTTCAGGGTGCGCTTGATCGAACAGATCTGCTATATCGAGCACTATCGGAAAGAGGTACTGATCAGCGAAGGACGCAAGCTCACCAGCGAGCAGGCAGCCATCGAATGGATAGAGAAGTTTGCCCAGGACTTCCCATCAGAATAATGAACATGGGTGCTGGAGAACATCCCCGCGCAAGCGCTTGTAATATTATGGTGCAATGAACTATCCCGCGGCAAACCGCAGGGGCAGTTCATTTGCATCTTGTTCTTGTTACCCAAAGGAACCTCCCATCTAAATCATCATGGAGATTTCCTTGCGATAAGGGTATAGATGGTCTCCTGAAGATTGGTATGCTGGAGGTATATCTATGATGATCCTGGTAACCGGCGGGGCCGGATATATCGGGAGCCATGCCTGTCTGGAGCTCCTCAGGGCTGGGTATGAAGTCGTGGTGGTGGACAATTTCTCGAACAGCAAGGAGGAATCTCTGCGGAGGGTACAGGAGCTCGCAGGCAAGCAGCTGGATTTCTACAAGATGGATCTGCTCGACAGGGATGTCTTGAATACCGTTTTTGACAGGTATCCCATCCATACCGTCATGCATTTTGCTGGGCTCAAGGCAGTAGGCGAATCCGTGACCATCCCCTTGCGGTACTATCACAACAATATCACCGGGACGCTCATGCTCTGTAAAGCCATGCAGATGCACCATGTCAAGAACATCATCTTCAGCTCTTCGGCTACAGTGTATGGGGATCCTGATAGCGTGCCCATCAAAGAGGATGCGCGCCTTGCTCCTATGAACCCGTACGGCCGTTCAAAACTGATGATCGAGGAGATCCTGCGCGACCTGTATCGCGCGGATAATGCCTGGAATGTCGTTCTCCTGCGCTACTTCAATCCGGTGGGGGCAGATAAGAGCGGCAGAATTGGGGAGGACCCGAACGGCATCCCCAACAATCTCATGCCCTACATCACGCAGGTGGCGGTGGGTAAGCTGCCACAGCTCAACGTATTTGGAAACGACTATCCGACCCCAGACGGGACCGGGGTCAGGGACTATATCCATGTGGTCGATCTCGTGATCGGACATGTGAAGGCCATTGACAGAATCAGGGAAAACCCTGGTGTCGTCACCTACAATCTCGGCACAGGCAGGGGATACAGCGTCCTGGAGATGATCAAGGCCCTCGAAGCGGCCTCCGGCCGCAAAATTCCCCATCAGATCGTCGGCCGTCGGCCTGGAGACAGCGCTTTGTGCTATGCCGATCCAACGCTGGCCCAGCAGGAACTCGGCTGGTCAACCCAAAGGGGTCTTTCCGAGATGTGCGCCGATGCATGGCGCTGGCAGTTGCACAACCCGCACGGCTACGAAGAAACCTGATATTGGAGGAGGTATGCAGACCATGTCAGGCGGGAACACCGCATTTGAAGGCGGTTATGTAGGCTTCTGGGCACGGATGCTGGCCTCGCTCATCGACTCCATCCTGGCCCTCTTCATTATCATTCCCGTGGTCCTGGTCGTGTACGGCAAGGACTATTTTGCCTATGCGGGACTCT
>CAYGXB010000195.1:0-6254 GCA_964353605.1 uncultured Bacteriovoracaceae bacterium | reverse complement strand
CCCGGCAATAATGAGCAGTGAACCCATATTCTTCATCGCAGAAGGCTTATACTGCAAGCGGAAGATCATGTCCACAGGTACTTCAGGGATGATTTCCTTCATCATTTATCGCTTGGGGGAAATGGGGGCTTTTTTCTGGAAATACGATTTTACTTCATGATAAGGACCATAGGCTATGATCCCTATCAAAGACACCACTTCAGGTAAGAGGCTTCCGGCCTTCACCTTCCTTATCATCGTAGTCAACATGGCCATGTTCATTGAGGAAATCCGCATGGGCAAGCAGATCATCGAGCTCTATGGGGTGAGCCCTCGCGATATCCTCATATACCTCATGCAAGGATCTGGAAGTATCCTCCTGCTCCACCGCTCCATATTCATTTCCGGTTTTCTGCACGCTGGATACATTCACCTCTTCGGGAACATGCTCTTCCTCTGGGTATTCGGGCCTGCGGTAGAAAGGGAATTCGGGTGGATCCGTTTTGTCATGTTTTATACCATTGCCATCTTCTTTGCATTTTATGCGCATACAATTGTTCATCCACATTCCATGCTGATTGTCATCGGGGCTTCTGGTGCAATTGCAGCGGTTATGGGTGCGTACCTCATTTTCTATCCAAGAGCGAAGATTGTCACCATCGTCCCGATCTTCTTCATCATCAAGGTAGTCGAAGTCCCGTCCATTATCTTCATGCTGGTCTGGTTTCTGCTGCAGGGGGCAAACGGATATCTTTCTCTTGGGATGCAGACATCGATTGCCTGGTTTGCGCATATCGGTGGTTTCATGATGGGCATGCTCGTAGGGTTCTATTATAAATATAGCGAATAAGAAGCTATCTAGGCGATTTTCCTCGTTATATCCTGAAGGAGATATCCCGTTGGTTATGGAGAACCATGCTTTTCTTTTGGAAGTACTTGATTCGCTAAAGAATTTGCATATAATATTAAAAAACATGTTAAGATATTTTTTTTTTATCCCGATACATTTGCTATGTGTATAGAGGCATTGATTTTTAATGATGCAAATTTATTCTTGGTATATAATAGGGACAATGAAGATCACCCATTGCATTTCATATGGTCTTGTCACAACGGCAGCCGTTGCGCTGCTCTTTACAATACCGGGGGAAAAGGGGTTGATCCGGGCATATCATCTCAAGCAGGAACTCAAGGCCCTCAATGCCCAGAATGCCTCTCTGCGGCAGGAGAATTATATCTTAGCTCAGGAAGCATCCCTGCTCAGAGAAAATCTGCCATACATAGAACACATCATCACCAAGGAAATGAATCTCATAAGGCCTGGGGATACCATTGTAGTGATTAAAAAGAAAAAGAACTGATAACGGGGTGAGGAGATGTTATTCGAGAAAAAGACTTTGTTAGGATTGGACATCGGGTCTCATACGATCAAGATGATGGACCTGGCGAAGACAAGGGGCAAATATGAACTCAAAGCCCTGGGTCTAAGTATGGTGCCGTCTGAGTGCATTGTTGACAAGGACATCATGGATTCAGAGACGGTAGTGGAGAGCATCAAAAACATCAGGGACAATCTCAAGGTACGGGTCCGGGGGACAGCAACGGCCGTATCAGGCCACTCGGTCATCGTAAAGAAGGCGGAACTCCCCTTGATGACCCATAATGAACTTGAGCAGACGCTGATGGTCGAAGCGGAGCAGTACATCCCCTTCGATATCAACGATGTTTACCTGGATTTCTATATCCTCGGTGAAAGTCTCGAACGCTCGGATATGATGGATGTCCTCTTTGTGGCCTCGAAGAAGGAGATGGTGGATGATTATGCATCTGCTATCCGGAACGCGGGCCTCAAGCCCATGGTCGTGGATATCGACGTTTTTGCTCTGGAAACCATGTACCAGACCAACTACCCCGATGCACCGGAGTCCATTGTGGCGCTGGTGGATGTTGGTGCGTCCATGATCGACATCAATGTTTTGAAGGATGGAACATCCGTATTTGCCAGGGACATATCCATGGGAGGGCGGCAATTGACGGAACGCATCCAACGAGAGTTCGGGGTCAGTTTCGAGCGGGCCGAAAATGTCAAGCGTGGTGCGAATATCGAAGGGATCGATCTCGAGCGCATCAACTATATCTTCAAGATGGCCTGTGAAACCTTCGTGCAGGAGATACGCAGGACGCTCGATTTCTTCCTCTCCACCATGGTCAATGAAAATATCGAACGAATATACATGAGTGGCGGAGCTGCCAGGACCCCAGGGCTGATTACCCTTATGCAGAAACAGATGGAGATCCCGGTGGAGCTGGTGAACCCGTTCAATGCCATCTCATGGGATGAGAAGATCTTTGATCCCGCATACATGGCCTATATTGCACCCCAAATGGCGGTGTCAGTAGGCTTGGCGTTAAGGAGGGCGGATTACAAATGGTAACGATAAATCTGCTTCCCATCAAAGCTGAGTTGAGAAGGAAGACCCTGATTCAACACCTCATCGTCCTCGGGGTCTGTGTTTTAGTTCTCGTCATAGGTCTTGGGGCCATCCAGGGTTCAATCAAGTACCGTAAGGATATCCTGCAGCAGGATATCGTGTCTACCAAGGTCGAGATACAGAAGCTCACCATCAAGGCAGGCGAGATCGAGGATTTCAAGAAGCGCAAACAGGAATTAGAACGGAAACTCGATATCATCAAGGATCTGAATACCAAGAAGATGGGGCCTGTGCAGATGCTCGATGAATTGAGCATCCTCATCCCGGAAAAGGCGTGGATCAAGTCCCTGAACAATACCGGTAACAAACTCGTGCTCGAAGGCACGGCGATTGATGATACGGTGATTGCCGACTTCATGAAAAAGCTCCAAGGCTCACAGCATTTTACAGATGTGGAGCTTGTCATTGCAGAGCAGGAGGGCTTGAACCATAAGTTTGTGATCCAATGCAAAATTAAGTTACCTGCTTGAGGTGGGATATGAACGTGATAGATACCTTAATGAGACAGAAGTCCATAATAAAGGTTCTTATCCTTATCGTGCTCCTTGGAATCATCATTGCGTTCTACTGGCAGTTCCTTTACCGTCCCGTCATAGCCGAGGTAAAGACCCTCGAGCCGGAGCTTGCCACGTTGAGGGCGGAACTCTCTGCCAAGCAGGCGATCGTGAGTGAGCGGCCGAAATATGAGGCCGAGCTTGAACAAACCAGGCATGAACTCGTGCTGGCACTCAAGCAGCTCCCGGATAAGAGTGAGATACCGACGCTTCTGGAGACCATTTCCGCCCTAGGCAAGTCTTCTGGCCTCGATTTTCTCCTGTTCAGGCCGAGATCTGAGGTTCCCAAGAATTTTTATGCCGAGATACCGGTGGATATCAAGGTGCAAGGCAGTTACCGGGATATTGTCAACTTTTTCGACAAGGTTTCCAAGATGCCCAGAATCGTGAATATGTTTGATATTACTATGGGATCCCCGCAAAAAGGATCTGATAGGAGGACGAACACTATGACATCCTGCATGGCAACCACATACAAGTTTATCGAAGGGGTGACCACGCGATGAAAAGGCAGATAGGTATCATCGTATTGATGGTGTTTCTGCTGGGGATGTTGGGGTGTCCTGCAAAGACCAAGGAAGAGACGGCGACTAAGATTCCAGAAGCCCCCAAGCAGACGACGAAAGCCCAACAGATCAAGCCAGTCCTGGTCAGCGAGGAAAAACAGAGACCAGAGTATGTGGTCATGGGAGTGCGGGATCCGTTCCAATCTTATGAGATCAGCAAACCTGAAGAGACCAAGGGGAAAGAGAAGATCATCGATCCGCTCCAGAAGATCGCACTTTCCCAGGTCGAACTTGTCGGCATCATTGTCGGTAAAGAGCCACGGGCACTCGTCCAGGACAATTCCGGATTGGGCTACATCGTCAAGGAAGGGACCCGGATTGGAGAGAACTCTGGCATCGTTACGAGCATTACGCCAAATGATGTAACGATAAAACAGCACTTTAAGGATTATATGGGCCGTGTCAACACACGCGAGGTAGTTTTTTCGCTCAGGAAAGAGGAGGGGGAGAGGTAGTTATGAAAATAAAGAAAATTATCTTTATCCTATTCATTGGCATGCTTGCATTACCTGCATATGCTGCTGCCCTTACGATTAAGAGTGTGGACTTCATGAATATTGACAACAAGTCGAGAGTCACGATCGGGCTGGATGACAAGGCCACATATGATGTGGTGCGCAAGGACAATACGGTCATATTGAAGATAGAGGATGCGAAGATACCCGAAAGCCTGGTACGCCCTTTCATCACGCGGGATTTCGTGACCGCCGTCGATCGGATCCTCCCCAAGCAGGTAGGGAAGGATGTCCTCATCGAGATCAGCATGAAACAGATGGCGCCCTACTTCATCTCCCAAGATAAGAATCTACTCCTCATGGACTTCGACATTCCAGCCGAGATAAAGGCCCTGGAGAAAAAGGAGGGCGAAAAGGCCAAGATCATAGTCGCGCAGAAGAAGACCGTCGTAGAAAAGCCCGCGCAGGAAGCTTCTATGGCCCCCATTGAACCCATTTCTTCGAAGGCCTCCGTCATGACCCCTACGATTGTGAGCTCTCTGCTCCCCAAATACAAAGGGCAGCCCATAACGCTCGATTTCCAGAACGCTGACATACATAATGTGTTACGCATCATCGCTGATGTAAGCGGTCTCAATATCGTGACCTCGGACGATGTGAAGGGAACCATCACCATCCGGCTCAAGGATGTGCCTTGGGACCAGGCCCTAGATGTCATCCTCGAGAGCAAGGATCTCGCGAAGATGGAGATCGGCAATGTGGTGAGGATTGCCCCGGCAAAAATAATCGATGAAGCAAGAAAGCGGATGATCGATGCGCAGAAGTCACAGGAGCAGCTGGAACCGCTGGTCACCTCAGTCATCCCCTTAAGCTTTGCATCGACAAAATCAATCCTGGAGTCTTTAGAAAAAAACAGGGACAAGGAGAAGGGCCTTGGCGTTCTCTCTGAAAGGGCGAGTGTCATCGGAGATGAGAGAACCAATACGCTCTTTGTAAAAGATATCAGGAAAAACGTGGATGATTTCTATGCCATGATCAAGAGACTGGATAGACCCACGCCCCAAGTCCTGATTGCGGCACGGGTCGTGCAGGCGGACACCAATTTCAGCCGCGGACTCGGCGTCCAGTGGGGTGGTGCGTACAGGAACCAGTCAGGGAGATCGCATTTCGGTATGACCGGCATATCAACCGGGAGAGAATTGAACACGGGAGCACCTACGAATCTCTTCAATACAACACTCACATCGGTCCCCCCCTACCAACCGGGATGGAGCACCACGGTCTACCCAACGCCGAGGATGGCGGTCAACCTGCCGTCGGGAAATCTCTCCGGCCTTGGCATGACTTTGGGTAGGCTTGGTGGTTCAATGTTTGACCTGGACTTGAGGCTCGATGTCGGGGAATCACAGGGCGAAGTTCAGGTTATCTCCCGACCTAAGATCGTCACCCTTGACAACAAAAAGGCGTCGATACGTCAGGGATTGAAGTACCCGTACGTAGTGCGGAATCAGGAAGGACAGCTTTCGACCGAACTTAAAGATATCGATCTTCTCCTGGAGGTCACCCCCAGGATATCCTTTGATGGTAGTATCAACATGGAGATATCGATAAAGCGGAATGCCGTGGACCTCTCCATAACGAACCAGCTTGGTGACCCGGGTATCGCCTCCCGTGAGGTAGCGACCGAGGTTATCGTCAAACAGGGGGAGACGAGCGTAATCGGGGTCATCATCGAGGAAACGAAAGAAGACAACGTCAAGATGGTGCCAGGCCTGGGCAGACTGCCAGTCATCGGTTGGTTGTTCAAAGGGACGAATGTCAACAAGCGGAAGACGGAACTCCTCATATTCATCAGTCCCCAGATCGTAGAACCTATATCCCTGAAATAGCCTGTAAGGATTTGACGAGAGCGAAGCGCCTCAGGTGGGTACCCCCTGAGGCTTTTTTTTCATATCCATCTCCTTGCATTATCCGCATTGACATGAGCATCTCATAATTACTATATGATATGCAGCTCTCAGGAGGGTTAAAGAGGTATGGTAAATGTAACGCGCAAGGAGTTGCTCAAAGAACCGGATGAATTCATGACCACAACGGGAAAGATCCTAAAGTGGATAAAGGAAAACCCGAAGCGATCCTTCACCGTAATTATCGTCGTGGTGCTCGTTCTTGGGGGGGGGCTGGGGTTCTACTATTGGAGGACCAGCC